>JAYVWQ010000239.1:0-7560 GCA_043785945.1 Akkermansia sp. | reverse complement strand
CTTGGGAATGAGGAAACGGATTCCCTCCAAGGTTTGTCTCAACCCCTCAACAAGGTTTGGCAAAGTCGCTTCAAGCGCTTGGCGAAAGCCGGTCTCCTCGTATGGTGGGTGGTGAAACCGATTCCGGGCCTTCACCAAAAGTTCCAGCTCACGCCCAGGCACCAGGGATTTGGCCAAACTAGCGAAAACGGGTAATAATGGCGGTTCTGGCTCTGCCTTGAGCAACGCATCGAGTTCTCGCCTAAGTTCGAGCAGACTGCCGTCTGATAGAGGACGTTCTCGTAGCTTCCCAAGAACGAGTTCCACGGATTTCCAACCGGATTGCGCCAACTCTTCGGTGACAAGGAAAAGTGGAATCTTGGTCAATAACGTCAGGGCACTTTGGCCATACTTCAGTTTCAGAAGAGGATCGTCCGCTCGGCGAAACCGCTTGTAAGGATATTCGATGAAGAACGGCAGTGGAGAGTTCAGTGTCATGATTTCATCCAGCAGTTCATCGTGGATGCTATTCACGCTGCGGATTCGCTTGCGATACAGTGACACGATCTGAGCGAGAGGTTCCCGTTCAGCTAACAACGAGCGCACTCGATCTCGGTAAGCTAGTTTGGCAGTGCGCAACTCGACTGATCGCGCCGTCTGATCCCGCTTTGTCGAGGGTAGGTCAACGGTGATTCCCTTCACTTTGGTTGCGACCGTACTCCAGTCGGTGAGCAAATCTGCAAGAACTGCGGACGCTTCTAACGCGTGCGCCAGATAATCGGCGAAGAACATTCCCGAAACATCGTTCCGTAGCCGCAGCAGTAGGTGGGGCGATTCGCTAAAGTAACTGTCCTGTTCATGCAGATATTTGCCCAGTGTCGAAACGGTTCCATCCCAGCCCAGAACCAGATCCGTGTCGCGGGCAGCAATCGACTCATGCGATTTGGCACCGTCTGGCCATAGGCTCTGCAACGACATTTGACCGTTGGAAGCAATGAGTTGAAAAGCCCCATCCAGCAATGCCGAAAGCGGCTTGGTGACCCATTTCGGTCGATTCAATTTAGCCGCTTCCGCAGTCGTGATGAACTCCAGCAGTTCTGGTAGCTCATCCGCACTGCGCAATTCGATTGTCATCAACTGTCCACCGTCGTCTCCCGGATGCAGCCAAAGCCGGTGCTGGTCATCCGCGCAAAGCATCAGGTTGTAGTGCGCGTCACGCTCACACCACGCATCCCAAGCGCCGGTCTGGAAATCGAAGACCGGAATTCCGTGAGGCGCTTCAGGGAAGTAGGAAACGTAGAGCAGTTCACGCCCGTCGTGCTTGATGACTGGATCTGACGCCTTGCCTAACCGGGAGAGAACCCCCAACAGGTGACGCACGAAGGGGGATTGCGCGGAAAACAGATTCATTTAATGGAGTCTCTCATTTTTATGCCGCCCACTACGGGCGAACAGATTGGTAGCAAACAACAGTGTGATGAAGGCACGGGTCCATAACATTCGCATCATCACTCTGCCCTCGGCTTTGGAAGTTCATCCCAAATCCTGATTTTGCCGTCGAGCTTGGGATGTTTCGCCGCGAGTTGTTGGCGCTCGGCATCAGTGATGACGACGATGACGGAAACGTCGGAGTGGTCGAACTTCAAATACGAGTCGCGGGTCACCTCACTCAACTTGTCGAGCGCATCCATTGTGGTTACATCGTAGTCCTCGACTGTGAACAGATTTCCCCGGTGCTTCTCCGGGATATAGCGCCATTCGCGTTCGTTCTCGAGGTCCTTGCAATGCGGGTTGTGACGTCTGTCTTCGAGCGGTTTGAGGCGGCGCTGGAACGTGAAGCCAACATTCTCTTTGAGGTAGGGAAGAATCTCCCACACGCCGTCGAAATCCTCTGGTTTGAGCTTTGTCGGATGGAAGTGGCCAGTGACGTCCACGTCATCGCATTTGGTGAGAGCGCGGCAGTGATGTTGATTGAGCAAAGAGGTCGCCTTGTCTTCATACTTCAGCGGCTTGAGTCGTTGAGCGGCATCCCAACTGCCGTGAAAACCGATGACGTAGTTGCCGTAGTCATCGCGGTGCATCTGACTCTGTTCCAATGGAAGCCCCGTGAAACAGACGCACGGGAATGCGAGGTAGAGCGGCTTGCCATTCTGAACCCACGAGAAATCTTCCAAGGAATACTGGGGCCAAAAGCCATCCTTCAGAACGTAGCAACAAAGCGTATCGAGACTTTTGGTGTAGTGATAAAGACGGCGTTCCTTAGTTTTCATTGGTGTTTACTTTTGGCTCACCATCTCCCTCCTCGCCTTTAGCAAAAACTCATTGGCCCAGGTGTAATCCGGGCGCTCGAGCAATTGGGTGGAGGCAAACGCCTCATCGAATTCTTGGTGCAGGCGCAGGCTCCAGGCGTTGACGTCCGGCCACGGGTGTTCACCGCGTTTGATGGTGAGCAGGGCGACACGCTCTTTGTCCAGGCGCACGCGCAGTTCACCCTCGCGCAGGGCGCTGATGCCCGAGAGTGGCAGGCGCATGAGATGCATGGCATGGAGTGAAGCGAAAGGTCGCGCGAGCGGCAAGTCGCGTCCCGAACTTTCGGCGCGCTCATCCCATCATCCCATTAAGCGGGGAATAAACTTGCCGCCCGGAACGTCCGACGATGTAGTTGCCAAAGATGAACACCTCGCGAATCACTTCGCTGCGCGGGTTCGGCAAAGCGGCCTTGGCCGCTTTGCTGGTCGCGCTGTTGCTCCTCTCCGCTCTGGCCAGCGCGAGTCCCGCGCTCCATGACTGGCTGCACAAGGACCACCACACGGCCTCGCATTACTGTATCGTCACCGCGCTGGAGCACGGGCAGTCGGATGTGGCGGGCGTGACAGTTGCGCTGGTGACGCCGGTCATCGGTCTCTGTGTCACGGCCCGGCCTTGTGAATCTTTCTTCATCTCCCACGATCTCACGCTTCATCCTGAGCGCGGCCCGCCTGCCTGGTCCTGATCCCCACCCGTAGCCGTCGTTGGTTGTCGGTCTTTTAACCCGTGTCGTCACTGTGTGGCGGCACCACAATTTCAGGATGAACAATGAAGAAGATTATTTTGATCGGTTGTCTGATGAGTTTGGGCGCACTGTTGCTCCCGGCGCAGGAAAGTGATTTGGAAGCGTTGAAGCGCGCGCTTCAGGAACAGCAGAAGGTCATTCAGTCGCTGTTGCAGAAAGTGGAGGCGCTGGAGAAGCAACAGGCGGGCGTGACGAATGATCAGGCGGAGTTGAAGCGTCTCGTGGCAGCGCCCCCGCCGGTCACCAGCAGCCCTCCGCCGATGGCGAAGGCGTGGTCGCCGAGTGATCCGATCCGTCTCGCGGGTGGCGGGCAGAATTATCTGAACCTCTCGTTCGACGGACTCTTCGCGGTCGGCACTTCGACGGCGAAGGAAGTGGAAGGGCTGGAGACGGGCGGCCACGATCCCAAACAGCGCGGGTTCACCGTCGAGAACATTGAGACCACGTTCGAGGGCAAAATTGACCCCTACTTTCGCGGGCAGGCCGCCATTGTTTATCAGATCGATCCGGCGGGCGAATCGTTCCTGGAACTCGAGGAAGCGTATCTCGAATCCCTGTCATTGCCGGGCAACTTGCAACTGCGGGCCGGGCAGTTCTTCACCGAGTTCGGGCGGCAGAACCAGACGCATCCCCATACGTGGGATTTCGCCGATCAGCCTTTGGTGATGGGACGCTTCCTCGGTGACGACGGATTGCGCAGCGCCGGTGCGCGGCTCTCGTGGCTCACGCCCACGCCGTTTTATTCGGAACTGTTTCTCACCGTGCAAAACAGCCAGGGGCCGACGGTGCATAGCTTTCGCAACGAGAATGAAGGCGAGCCGTTCTTCGGACGGCCCAGCGTGCAGGGCCCGGTCAAGACGCTCGGCGACATGCTCTTCGCGCCGCGCTACGTGACCTCGTTCAACCTGAGCGATTCACAAACCATCGTGGCGGGAGCTTCCGGTGCCTTCGGCAACAACGGGACGGGCGGCAGCACGGAAATTTACGCCGTCGATTTGTTTTGGAAGTGGAAACCGGCCAATCAAGACGGCGGCTTCCCGTTCGTCTCATGGGCGACGGAAGGCATGGTGCGATGCTACAAGGCCGGCGCGTTCAACTGGGATCTCAATGGCGACGGCGCGCTCGACGCGGATGAAATGGTCGACGCCGGCACAGGTGCTCCCGCCTCGCTGCCGCGTGAGACGCTGACCGACTACGGATTCTACTCGCAAGTGCTCTACGGGTTTCGCAAGGGGTGGGTGGCCGGGTTGCGCGGTGATTACGTCGCTCCCACCGAACGGGGCCGCTACGAAAATATACTCGGCTCGCCCGATCTGGATCGCGCGGAACGCTGGCGCATCTCGCCGAACCTCACCTGGTATCCGACCGAGTTCTCGAAGTTCCGCCTGCAATACAACTACGATCACCGCGACCATCTCGGCGAGGATCACTCGATCTGGCTGCAATTTGAATTCCTGCTCGGGGCGCACGGGGCGCACAAATTCTAAACGTGCGACGAACCTCAACATTTCACGAACATGAAAAAAATATTTCTCACCCTCTCGCTGTTCGCCCTCGCGCTCGCCGCGCAGGCCAAGCTCAACGTCGTCGCCACGCTGCCGGACTTCGGCTCCATTGCCGAGTCCATCGGCGGTGACAAGGTCAAAGTCACCAGCATCGCGCGCGGCTCGGAAGACGCGCACTTCGTGGATGCGCGGCCCAGTTACATCCGCGTGCTCAACCAGGCCGACGTGCTCATCGAGGGCGGCGCGGAACTGGAAATCGGCTGGCTCCCGCCCCTGGTCAACGCGGCGCGCAACGGAAAAATCCTGAGCGACGCGCCCGGCCACGTCATCCTCTCGCGCGGCCTGGCGCTGCTTGATGTGCCGAGCGGTCCCGTGGACCGCTCGATGGGCGACGTGCATCCGGCGGGCAACCCGCACTACTGGCTCGACCCGGCGTATGCGAAGCCGATGGCGGCGCGGATCGCCGAAGTGTTCAGCCAGCTCGACGCGGCCAACGCCAGTTACTACGCCGAAAACTTGAAGAAGTTCACCGCCACGCTCGACGGCAAACTCGCCGCGTGGGCGAAACAAATGGAGCCGTTCAAGGGCACGAAGGTCGTCACCTATCACAAATCCTTCGACTACCTGCTCAAGCGTTACGGACTCGAACTCACGGGCACCTTGGAGCCGAAGCCCGGCATTGAGCCGTCGCCCACGCACATCAACGTGCTCGTGCCGCGCATGAAGTCCGAAGGCGTGAAGCTGATCCTGATCGAAGGCTTCCGTTCGCGCCGCACGGCCGAGCGCATCGCCACCGAGACGGGTGCGAAACTCCTCGTGCTGCCCGTCAGCGTCGGGGCCACGCCGCAAGTGAAGGATTATTTCAGCTTGCTCGATTACGACCTGTCGCAAATCGTCGGCGCTCTGAAGCACTGACGTGAGCGAAACATCCATCGTTGAACTGCAAGACGTGGCGGTTGGTTACAACCGCCACGCCGTTTTGTCGGGCGTTGATCTCCGGATCGCGCGCGGCACCTTCGCCGGCTTGCTCGGCGCGAACGGCTCCGGCAAGACCACGCTGCTCAAGACCATCGCCGGCATCCTCCCGCCCGTGGCCGGCACGGTGACGTTTCATCCCCCCGCCGTGCTCGGCTACGTGCCGCAGCGCGATCAACTGGACTCGGTTTTTCTCTTCTCTGCCTTCGAGGTCGCGCTCATGGGCGTGAGCGGGCGCATTGGCGCCGGGCGGCCCATCGGACGGGCCGAGCGCGAGTATGTCCAAGACTGCTTGAGACAGACAGGCGCGGATGGTTTTGCCCGCGAGCGTTTCGCCGAACTGAGCGGCGGACAAAAGCAGCGCGTGCTCATCGCGCGCGCCCTCGCGGCCCAGGCGGATTTCCTTCTGCTCGACGAACCGACCGCCGGCATCGACGCCGCCGCGACCAAGGCGATCATGGAACTGCTCGTGCAACTGCATCGCGAACGCGGCCTGACCATTCTCATGGTGAATCACGACTTGGCCGTGGTGCGCCAAACGGTGCAGCACATCATCTGGGTGCGGGACGGTAAGCTTCTCCAAGGCCCGACGGCGGAACTGCTGCAACGCGATCAGATCGAGGCGCTGCTGCAACTGCAATTTTCCTGACATGGAACTGCTCCACGAAATTTTTAGCCCCGATTCGCTGTCGCGCAATTCCGTGTACGTCAGCCTGCTCATCGGCCTGGTCTGCCCGCTGGTTGGCACTTATCTCGTGTTGCGGCGGCTGATCTTCATGGGCGTGGCGCTGCCGCAGATTTCCTCGTGCGGCATCGCGTTCGCGTTCGCGATGCACGCCTGGCATCTCGTGCCCCACCTCGAAGGCAGCAGCGAGAACGCCCTCGCGCTCGGCGGCTCGACGGTGTTCACGCTGGCGGCGCTGTTCATTCTCACCCTCCTGCAACGCCGTTCCAGCGGACTGGCCGAGGCGCGCATCGGCACGGCTTATGTGCTGGCCGGGGCCGCCAGCATTTTGCTGCTGGTGAAAAATCCTTATGGCGAACACGGATTGTTGGACCGCCTGCGCGGCGAAATCATCGCCGTGTCTAACACCGACCTAATCATGACGGCAGTGGCCTTCGGCATAGTGGCCGTGCTGCTCGTCGTGTTCCGCAAAGAATTTCTCCTTGTCTCCTACGATCCCGAAATGGCGGTCACGCTGCGCAAAAATGTGCTGGGCTGGGACACGCTGTTGTTCCTGCTCATTGGTCTCACCATCTCAATGGCCGTGCTGAGTGTCGGGCCGCTGGTCACGTTTGGCTTCCTGCTCATCCCGCCGCTCATCGCCCGGGCCCTCGCGCGGAACATGCGGCAGCTCGCCGTCATCGGCTGCGTCGTCGGCGTGATCTCGGCGCTGGTCGGATTCTGCGTGGCCATCCAGTGGGACGTGCCCGCCGGTCCGACGGATGTGGCGTTGTTGGGCGCAATTTACCTGCTCGTCTCGGTCGGGAAGTTGTTGGTGAGATGGGTCCGTCCGGGCCGGGGGTAGCGAATCTCGGGGACGAAAATTTGGACTGGCCCGTGGTTTGACAACAATGCGCGGGCTGTTAATTTCGCCCTGCAAGTATGAGCACTGAGACACAAATCGAATCCTCCGTGGTGACCATCACCGAAAACGCCGCGCAGCAAATCAAGGGCATGCTGACCATCCCCGAGAACGCGGGCAAAAACCTTCGCGTGTATGTCGAGGGCGGCGGTTGCTCTGGCCTGCAATACGGCATGGTTTTCGACGAGCAGCGTCCCGACGACGTGAGCGCCGACTTCCACGGCGTGAGCGTGCTGGTCGATCCGTTCAGCGCGGGCTATCTGCGCGGCGCGGTCGTGGATTTCTCCGACGCCCTGACCGGGGGCGGGTTCAAAATTTCCAATCCCAACGCGCACTCCAGTTGCGGTTGCGGCAAGTCTTTCGAGGCCTAGAGCCTGTCATGCACTCTTGGCGAAGAGCAAAGGGAGCATGAGGATGACCAAGGCCAGCCAGTGGTAGGCGGCGAGGGTTTCAGCGAGGCGCT
>JAYVWQ010000238.1:0-3211 GCA_043785945.1 Akkermansia sp. | reverse complement strand
GCCGACACCGCCAAGCCGCTTTACCAAAACAATTTCACCACCAACGAAGTGGGCAAGCTGCCGGAGGAAATGCTGCTGCTCGACGGCGGGTTCGCCGTGCAGGAAGTCGCGGGCAACAAGGTGCTTCAGCTTCCCGGTGCGCCGCTGGAGACATTCGGTGTGCTCTTCGGCCCCACGGAAGCCTCCGGTCTCGCGGCCAGCGTGCGTGTTCACAGCACGAAGAAGGGGCGACGCGAGCCGGCCTTCGCGCTGGGGCTGAACGGCAACGCGGGCTACAAGCTGCAAATCTCCGCCGCGAAAAAACTCGTCGAGCTTTACAAGGGTGACGACGTGGTGGCTTCGGCCCCGTTCCCCTGGGAGTCGGATTCCTGGACTATGCTCAAGCTGGAAGTGCGCAAGGTAAAGGAGGGCGAGTTCGCCATTGAAGGCAAAGCTTGGAAACAAGGCACGCCCGAGCCGGACAAATGGACCGTCACGCAGACCGAGAAGTCCGAACCCTCCGCCGGCCGCGCCTCCATCTGGGGCAACCCCTTCGCCGGCACGCCGATTGATTTCGATGATCTGGTGGTGAGCGCGGTGAAGTAAACTTATGTACTCCCGGCGATTAGCTGTCGGGTGGGTCGTGGCAATTGGATTGGGATTGGCCCTCCTCACCGTTTTTTTCGTTGTCCCGCCGTATCAACATCTGCAACGACTGCAAAAGGAAGGGCGCGAACTGTCCCGGATGATGAGCGTCCGAATAATTGTCGCTTCCGCCCTCACGGAGTACTACCAAACCAATGGTGCCTATCCAAAGACTCTGGAAAATTTGCCTGCCGGCCTTTTGCGCTGGGGCGACGAAGGGTCGTCCGCCACAGATTTGAAACTGCTCAACTATGGCTCAACTTCAAACACCTTCACATTGGTTTGGACGCGCAGTGCAAATTATCGCCTCTTCGTTGGTGGCCGAACGGGCGAACTTTACTGGGATAAGAAAGACCTCACCGATCCCCTTCGCGTGAATCGTCGCTAGCCACCGGCGCTACGCCTCAATCACCTTCCCCGGCTCGGGCTGGTGAATCTTCATCTTGGGCCAGCGGGCGCGGATTTCCTGTTCGAACCACAGGCGGGCCGGTTCGTCGCCGTGGCCGAGGACGACGGTGTGCGGGCTGACTTGGCCGACGAAGTCGATCAGTTCCTCGCGGTTGGCGTGCGCGCTGAGATCGAAGTCTTCCACCTCGCAGTTCTTCGTCACCTCGCCCGCACTGGGGCTGAAGGCGAAGGTCTCGCCGTGTTTCGCCGCTTTGAGGCGTCCACCGGGGCTGCCGGGGTCCGCGTAGCCGACGAAGAAGATGGAGTGCTTCTTGTCGATCATCATGCGAGCGGCGAGGTCGTGGGCGTGCGTCTTCTCGGTCATCATGCCGGCGGTGACGACGAAGATGCGCTTGGTGTTGAGCTTCATTTTCTCCGTCGCGCCTTTTTCGAGGACCACGAGGTTGAGTGCTTCGGTGAGCCGCAGGTTTGTCAGGGAGCGGTTGGTGCGGTGGGCTTCGAGGTCGTAAATTTCCGTGAACACGCGGCCGAGTCCGCCGATGTAAATGGGCTGGCGCTTGAGTTTGCCGCTGTCCATGAGCAGCGCGAGGGCGGCAAGAATCTCCTGGGTGCGACCGAGGGCGAAGACGGGCAGCATGACGGAACCGCCGCGTGCCAGGGTGTTCGTGATGGCCGCGCCGAGGCGATCAATTTCTTTCTCGCGGGTGAAGCCGGGCACGGGCGTGCGGGCACCGCGAGTTGTTTCCATGATGAGCACGTCAGCTTTCACGTCTTGGAAACGCGCCGCTTTGAGAATGGTCTGGTCGTGGAAGCACACGTCGCCGGTGTAGAAGACCGTCTCGCGTTGTCCGCGCACCATGATGCCCGCCGCACCAAGGGCGTGGCCGGCGTCGAGAAATTCGAGCGTGGGCGAGCGCAGGCCGGCGCGGGATTTGTGGAAGGCGGCCCATTCAAATTCGCGGTTGCAGCGATAGGCCTGAAAAATGGGCGCGAGGTCGTCCAGTTCGTCGTGGGTGTAGAGCGGGTATTCCTTGATGCCGAGTTCTTCGCGCTGACGGGTCATCACGTTCACGGAGTTGTGCAGCACGCGCTCGATGATGAAGTAGCTCAGGTCGGTCATGAAGACGTGGGCCTTGGGGAAATGCCGCATGGCCACGGGCAGCGAGCCGACGTGATCGTGGTGGCAGTGGGAGATGGCGATGGCGTCGATCTCCTGCTTGGCGATGGCTCCGTAGAGCGGGAGGCTTTCGCGACCGTCGAGCTTGGGATGCACGCCGGCATCCATGAGAAGGCGATGGTTGTCGATCTCGACGACCCAGGCGCTGGCCCCGATGTCGGTGGCCGGATTTAGATTGGTGATTTTCATGGTTAAATAATTTCGCGCAACTTTGCGCCGGAGTTTCGGTTCAACAGGGCGTGCTGACGCAGGCGGATTTGTCCTGGAATAATTTTGAACAGGGCAGAGCCAACAGCGTCTGTATTAGCACGCGCTTCCATTTGGGGAAGCGGTAACGAGGGACAGCGCTGCAAAGCGTCTCGTTCTGAGTTGCGCTTGGCATCAGTTGGGCGAAAAGGGGGTACGTTTGGTTGTTTGGGTTGGCCGGGCGTTCGCAAGAACGCCCGGTTTTTATTTTCCGCCCGTGAACATTTTCATCATGGCGGCCTGCATCAAGGCCTGCACGCTGGGATACTTGGTATAGTTCGATGGCATGACGAAGAGGGACGCCTCGGGCTGTTCCAGCTTGGGGTTCTTAAATTTCAAGATCATCGTGTTGTTCTTTTGAGCCACCTGCATCTGGATGGGAAATCCCTTGAGGTCTTTCGCCTTCCAGACAATCGCGTCCTGCTTTTTGCCCTTGGCGTCGGTGGTGGTGAACTTGGTCTTGGTGCAGGCATGGCCGTCGAGAGTTTCACTGCCCAGTTCGGCGGTTTCAAATTTTTCGTCGCCCAATGTCTCCTCGGCGTTCGCCATTTCGGCATACGAATTCAGGCCGGGATACATGATGACGGTCAATTTTTTCTCCGGGAGAATCAGTGTGACCATGCGATCCATGCCGGAACCCTTGAGCATGGCGGCGGCTTCGGCGGGAATCTGGCCGCCCTTCAGTTCGGACAAATCCATTTCCGCGCGCAGCTTGCCCTCGCGCAGGGCCACGGTCATGGGGAGGATGGAAATTTC
>JAYVWQ010000237.1:0-7846 GCA_043785945.1 Akkermansia sp. | reverse complement strand
CCACCGTCATCCTCATCGTGCCTTTGATCGCCACCGTCTTGAATCTCTGGTTCACGCTCGGTCTGGCTGAAAATCCCAAGGCTCCCCTGCTTGGTTTCTTCAAGACTTCACTCGTCTTCTTTGCCATCGCCGGAGTGTTTGGTATTGCGGCCGCGCTTGTCCCGGAACTCCGGCTCACCCTCTTTGGTGAAGCGGTCGAGCAACTGGCGCTTTACGGCTTCGTTGGTCTGGCTTTGTTTGGCGCGATTCACTACCTCGTGCCGCGCCTGACCGGCGTGAGCGGCGACAAGTGTGGCAAAGTCATCGCGGCCAATTGCTGGGGCACGTTCCTTGGCATCCTGATTTACTTCATCGCTTTTGCCGTCGGGGGATACGTTCAGCATAAGAAGCTCGTCGATGGCAGCGTGCCGTTTCTCGACGTGATGAAGGCCACCAAGCCCTTCATTCGCATCAGCACGCTGGGCCTGGTAGGGCTGGTCTTTGGCAATGCGGCCATTCTGCTTCGCGTGCTTGGTCTGATTTACGCCTGCTGCCGCCAATGCTGCGCGGCCTGCGGCGGTGAAAAATCCGTGAAACTCAAACCCGCAGGAGCCACGCGATGAACCACGGCCCGCTTATTTTTCTCGGTGTGCTTGCGAGCTTCCTCGCGGCGTGGTGGGGACTCGTCTTCGCGCCCCAGGTGCAGATCGGATCGCAGCAGGCGACCCAGGGTGAGAACGGAGCCTTCCCGGTGCGCCGGGTCGGTCTCGCGGAGCAGGGCCGCGAAGTTTATGTGGCCAACGGTTGCGTCCATTGCCACAGCCAACAGGTCCGGCAGGAAGGCTACACCTTTAACATCGAGATCAGCTCGGCAGGCACAAACATCGCCGATGTCGCCAAGGTGCTGGCCCGAATTGCACCTGAATTCAAGCTGGATGCCGCCATCGTCAATGCTTCCGAAAAGTCGCCCGTGACCGTTTTGAAAGACGTGCCGCAGAAAGTCGCCGCTAGTTCCCAAGGTGCGCTGGTTGAAGCCGGAGCCTCCGCCCAGGCCGTGTTCATTCCGCTGGGTGCGGACATCACCCGGCACTGGGGCACGCGTCGCAGCGTGGCGGCGGATTATCTATTTGATCAGCCGGTGCAGGTGGGCAATTCCCGCCTCGGTCCCGACCTGTCAAACGTCGGCGCGCGGATGCCGCTGGCGGGCTGGCATCTTCTCCATCTCTACAACCCGCACGCTGTTCTCCCCGGTTCCATCATGCCGGCGTATCGGTATTTGTTCGAGACGCGTCCGGTGGGAAAGAAGGCTTCGCCGGATGCGCTCAAACTGACGGGCACATTTACGCCGCGGGCGGGCTTTGAAGTCGTGCCCAAACCCGAAGCTCTAAAGCTCGTCGCCTACCTGCAAAGTTTGCGCGTGGAAACCTCGCTCTTTGAAGCCCCGCTGACCCCGGTGCCCGCACCGGTCGCCGACACCAACGCCCCGGCCGCGGGAGGCTTCACGCCATGAACTCGGACGTGAAAAACAATTCCCGCGAGGATCGCGAGCCGACGATGGGCACCGGGGCGGTCTTCCTGCCCATGTGGCTGGTGGGCCTGCTCGGCTTCCTGATTTACTGGAGTTGCACTTTCATCGACCACCGCAGCGGCAAGTTCAGCCAACTGGTCTATGAACCGTATCTCTCCACGAACGAACTGGGCGGTTTGAATTTGAAGAGCGTCGATGTGGACATGGAACTCGGTCGCGTCCAGTTCAAGACCTTGTGTGCGCCGTGCCATCAGGAGTCCGGTCTGGGCAGCCCCGGTCTGGCTCCGCCGCTGGTCGGATCTGATTGGGTCACTGCGGCCGGTCCGAACCGTCTCATCCGCTTGGTTCAAACCGGTGTGGCTGGTCCGATCAAGGTCAAGGACACGGAGTGGAACCTCGTCATGCCTCCGATGGGTGCGACTCTCGAGGACAAGCAGTTGGCGGCCGTGCTCTACTATATTCGCAACTCTTGGGGCAATAAAGGCTCCAAGGTGACGGCGGATGACGTGAAGAAAATCCGCGCTGAACTAGGTGGTCGCAGTGAACCTCACACCGCCGAGGAGTTGCTCAAGCTCCCGGATTCGCTGTAGTTTTCCCTCTGCCTAGAGGGCAGGGGATAGCGTTGTTTCCCCCGTCATTGTTGGCTAATTCCAGTCCCTCTCAGTCCGTGGAATCGTTTGACACACCCGTTGCCAATGGTATTTTCCGCCCTCGAAATCGCCTTTTGCGAGGCGGTTTCTTTTTTGTCTGAGTGAGTAATGATGTTTCAAACGTCCAAAATTTTTCTGAAATGAGCGATACAACAACCATGACAGCTCCCACCGGCGGCGGCGGGCCGAAGCTGACCAAGATCAACGAGGCGGTCATCCGCATTGCCGGCAATTCTCAGGATGGTATCCAGGCCATCGGCGGTTTCCTCGCCCGGCTGGCGGGCCGTAGTGAGCAGGAAGTCATGACCTTCATGACCATTCCCTCCACCATTTCCGGGGGACCTTCCATCTTCCAAGTCCGCATCGGCACGGGCGAAGTCCTGAGCGCGGGCGACGAGGCCGACATGCTGCTCTGCTTCTACCAGCACAGCTACGAGGATCACATCAAGTCGATCAAGCTCGGCGGCATTGTCCTTTACGATTCAGATCATGTGACACCGAAGCCGGAGTGGCAGGACAGTTACCGCCATGTGGGCGTGGCCATTTCGAGCCTGGTGGTTGAGGCCGTCGGCGGGACCGGACGCGACAAAGGCAAAAACATTTACGCGCTCGGGCTGCTCGCAAAAATTTATGACCTCAACGTGGAGAAGCTCACCAAGCTGATTGAGGAGCGTTTCACCGGCAAGGATACGACCGTGGTGGCGAACGCCCTGACTTCCTTCACTGCGGGCTACAGCAACTCGCTGGATAATCTGATCAAGACGTTCCAGTTCTATCCCGGCGAAAGCAAAGGCGGCCATCAGGTCGTGATGAACGGCAACGAGGCGCTGGCTTATGGCCTCATTGCGGCGGGCGTGCGCTTCGGCGCGGGCTACCCGATCACGCCGTGGTCGGACATCATGGAATTGCTCCGGCGCGAGTTGCCCAAGTACGGCGGCTCGTTCATCCAGACCGAGGACGAAATCGCCGCCATTTCCATGGCGATTGGTTCCAGCTACTCAGGCCGTGTGGCCGTGACCGGCTCCAGCGGTCCCGGCATCTCGCTCAAAACCGAAGCGCTCGGCTGGGCCTCCATGGCCGAAATGCCGCTCATCATCGTCGATGTGCAGCGCGGCGGGCCTTCGACCGGAATGCCCACGAGCGTCGAGCAGTCGGACTTGAATATCTGCTGCTTCGGCGGCCACGGCGACAGCCCGCGCGTGGTCATCGCGCCGGCCAGCGTGGAAGATTGTTTCTACACCGCGATTGAAGCAGTGAACATCGCGCGCAAATACAGCACGCCCGTAATCATTCTCACCGACCAAGGCATCGCCACGCGCATCGAGGCTTTCCCTGAACCTGACTTCCAGAAGGTCTGCCAAGACATCTCGCCCGACCTTACGCCGGTGTCGGATCACAAGCCTTACGATCTGGGTGCGGCGGACGGCGTCACGCGCCACCTCGCGCCCGGCACGCGTGTGGGCAGTGGCAAATATCCCGTCGTGACGGGACTCGAACACGACGAGTTGGGCCATCCGACTGGCTCGCCGAAGTTACACACGCAGATGACGGCCAAGCGCCGTAACAAGCTGCGCAAGCTGGCCTGGGAAATTCCCAAGACGAAAACCATCGGGCCGAACGAAGGGCAAATTCTGCTCGTCGGCTGGGGTTCCGCCCTGGGACCGATCACCGAGGCCGTCTCACGCGGTCGGGCCATGGGCGACGCCATTTCCGGCATGCACGTCAAGTACATCAACCCGCTGCCGAACGGGCTGGAGGAAATTTTCAAGGGCTTCCACCACATCTTCGTTGTGGAGCTGAATGACGAGGGACTTTACGGCTACGGCCAGTTCGCGCAAATCCTGCGCGCGCGCTACTGCAATCCGCGCATCCGCGGCATCAACAAATCCGACGGCCTTACTTGGAAGGTGAAGGAAATCCTCGACCGCGCCCGCGCTCTCGCGCAGGAAGCCCAAGGCGGACAGATTTAATTTGGCACGCTTTAACGACTGACAACCATGAGCACTCTTACCGTTCCTTTTGAACCGTTGACCCGCACGGGCAGCATTCCTCTCACCGCCGTCGCGCCCATCGCCGACGCGGATCGCAAGGGCCTGACCAAGAAGGAAGTCGCGGCCGACCATCCGACTTGGTGTCCGGGCTGCGGCGATTTCTCCGTGCTCGCGCTTTACTTCAAGTTGATCGAGAAGCGCAAAATCTGGCACGAGAACATCACCACCGTGGCCGGCATCGGCTGCTCCAGCCGCTTCCCGTATTTCGTGCAGGCCCACGGCGCGCACTACATCCACGGCCGTGCGCTGCCCTTCGCCAGCGGCATTTCCCTGAGCCGGCCCGATCTGCATGTCTTCGCCTTCGGGGGCGATGGCGACGCCTTCTCCATCGGCGGCAATCATTTCAATCACACCGCGCGCAAGAACATCAAGATGACCTACGTCGTCATGGACAACTTCGTCTATGGCCTGACCAAGAAGCAGACTTCGCCCACCTCGCCGCTCGGCTTCAAGTCCAAGACCGATCCCTGGGGCGCGGTGGACCAGCCCATCAACCCGATGCGCCAGGCCATCAGCGCAGGCGCGACCTTCGTGGCCCGCACCTCGGCCACCAATCCCAACCACGTCCTCCAGATGATGGAAGCCGCGATGGACCACGACGGCTTCAGCTTCATCGAGTGCCTGAGCGAGTGCATCGAGTTCTTCCCCGGCGCATTCGACACCGCGAATCCGCGCAAGGGGGGCAAGTTTGAACTTATGCCCGAAGGCCACGATGTGAGCGACGAGCTGGCCGCTTACAAGGTGGCGGGCGAGCCGTTCCCCGGCCGCTTCGGCATCCTCTATCAGGTGAATCGCCCGACCAAGAACAAGCTCGAAGCCGACATCAACGCCGTGGCTCAAGCTAAGGTCACGGGCAAGAAGGACTGGGAAATTCTCCAAGCCACGTTCAGCCGGATGAAGTAATCACGTATGGAATCCAATCTCAAAGCCCCGGCGTGAGCCGGGGCTTTTTGTTTTTTGAAGAATCTGGTCGCGCTCTTTGGTATGACAACAATGTCATTCTTCCCTCGTGGTAAGTCCCGCGAGCCGTGTTAGCTTCGAGCCAAACCATTGGCACCCAAACTCATACCGTGAAAACCGAAAAATCTTCAGGAACTTTGTTGGTCCAGTCATCCCTGTCCCGTGCGGGCCTCGCCGCCGGGGTGCTGACGGCGCTCGTCACCTGGTGCGCTCCGCTCTCTGCCGCGTCCGTGCCGCCACGTTACGACCACGTTGTTATCGTGGTGGAGGAGAACCGCAGCGTCACCCAGATCATCGGCGATTTGGTCAACGCGCCCTACATCAACTCTCTCGCCTCCAATGGCGTGCGGATCGGCTCCATGTATGCCATCACGCATCCGAGCCAGCCGAACTACATGCACCTGTTCTCCGGCACGAATCAGGGAGTGGTCGATGACAATCTGCCGCCGAACTTTTCCACCACGCCCACCAGCACCTATCCGTTCACCACGCCCAATCTCGGCGCGGAGATCATCGCGGCGGGGTTCACGTTTGCCGGCTTCAGTGATGAACTGGAAAGCGCGGGTGCCACGGATTGGGCGGATTACGATCCGCACACCGCGACCAACCCCGGCATCTACTACCGGCGCAAGCATGTGCCGTGGGTGAACTGGGTGGCCAAAGTTTTGCCGGTGCCCGCCAACCAGATGACCAACACCATCAACCGCGCCTTCACGCAATTCCCGGCGAACTTCTCTCAGCTTCCGACGTTGAGCATCGTCGTGCCCAATCAGCTTCACGACATGCACGACGGCTCGCGCAAGCAGGGCGATGACTGGCTGGCCGCCAACTTGAACGCCTACGCCGTCTGGGCCAGGACGAACAACAGCCTGCTCGTCATTACCTGGGACGAGGACGACTACAATGGCGTGAACCAGATTGCCACCGTGTTTCACGGGGCGGGGCTGCGCAACGGCACGTCCGCCGCCGGCACCTGGACGCTGCACAATCTGCTCCGCACATTTGAAGACATGTACGGCAGCACGAATCACGCTGGCTCCGCCGCGCAGGTCCGCTCCATCGTCGGGCCGTTCAGTGTTGACCCGGTGGTGAGCGTGGCGACCTTTCGCCAGGGTCTGAATGGCTACGCCAGCGCCCGCGATACGCAACTCTGGCAGGAGACGCCCGACGCCAGTTACGCCACGCTGACCGATCTCACGGCCGACCTCGACACCGGAGCCGCCGTCGGGAACCAGGAGGGCCAAGTGCTGTTGCGCTTCGACAACATCTTCGGCTCCGGGGCCAACCAAGTTCCCACCAACGCCACCCTTTATTCCGCCAAGCTCATTTGCAACACGCCCACCAACAGCACCGGCACCAGCTATGATTCGCCCGACACTTTCCGCGCCCACCGCATGATCCTCGACTGGACGGACGCCGCGACTTGGAACAGCGTGGGCGGCGGCGTGGCGGCGGACAATGTCGAGTCCGCCAGCGCCGCGACTTTTTCCACCGTGCCCAACGTGGATGGAGCGCCGGCCATCATCGACGTGACCAGCGATGTGGATTTGTTCAAGGCGGGCACGCCCAATCGCGGCTGGGTCATTCGCCCGGCCAGCAGCGGCACGGGCAACGGCTGGACTTTCAAATCCAGCGAATACGCGACCGACCCCACGCTGCGGCCCTCGCTGGAAATTGTTTATTCCGTGCCCACGCCGCCCACGCCGGTCACGCTGCTGGCGGCGGGATCTGCGTGGCGTTACCTCGACAACGGCGTGGATCAGGGCAGCGCTTGGCGCAGCAATTCATTCAACGATGCCGCCTGGAAAAACGGCGCGGCCCGGCTGGGCTTTGGCGGTGATGGCGAAGTCACCACCATTAATCGCACCAACGCCAATGGCAGCACCAACATCACGTTCTACTTTCGCCGCGCGTTCTACGTTCCCGCCCCGTCCCTTGTTCAGTCGCTGCAGGCGCGGATGATCCGGGACGATGGTGCGGTGATTTACCTGAACGGCGGAGAAGTCTGGCGCGACAGCATGCCCGCCGGGTTGGTGACTTTCCAGACGCTCGCCTCGGCGACCATTGGGGGCGCGGGGGAAACAACCTTCCTAGTCAACTCGTTGAGTACCACGGCGCTGGTCGCGGGTTGGAATACGCTGGCGGCGGAAATTCATCAGGTCACCAACACCAGCAGCGATGTCAGCTTCGATTTTGAACTGACGGGCACGGCTCAGTTTTCAATTTTGCCGGCGTTGTCCCTCACTCGGTCGAACAGTGTGGCGACCTTCAAGTGGCCAGCGGACGCGAGCTACTTCTCCCTGCGCTGCGCGACTAATTTGATTCTGCCCGTGACGTGGTTGGCCGTGACCAACGTGCCTGTGCTCACCAATGGTCAGTGGACCGTCTCGCTGCCCGCGCCGCCCACCGGCCAGCGTTTTTACCGGCTCCAGACGCAGTGAGTGACTGGCTGGAATAACGCAGGGCTAAGAGCGTATCCGAATAACTCCCAGCCTGGCCCGGAGCGCGGGCGTCTCGCCCGCGTGTTGCAAAGACGGTCGCAGCGCAGCGCGCGGACGAGACGCCCGCGCTCCGAGTTATTCGGACAGGCTCTAGAGCCTGTCATGCACTCTTGGCGAAGAGCAAAGGGAGCATGAGGATGACCAAGGCCAGCCAGTGGTAGGCGGCGAGGGTTTCAG
>JAYVWQ010000236.1:0-3628 GCA_043785945.1 Akkermansia sp. | reverse complement strand
ATCAGCACCATTCACAGCGGCCTGGCCGTGGGTGTCTTCGCGCGCCTGATCAACATGGACATCGAGCCGTTCCTCCTCGCCTCCAGCATCATCGGAGTGCTGGGCATCCGGCTCATCCGCAAGAACTGCACCTACTGCGCGCAGCCCTATGAGCCGGAGCCGGGACTGCTCAAGCTGGTGCCGCCCGAGGCGCTGGCCACGGCGCATTTCCGGCGCGGCACCGGCTGCCAGGAATGTTTGCAGACCGGCTTTCACGGGCGCTCCGCCATCACCGAATTGCTCGTAGTCGATGAAGTGTTCCGCGACGCCGTGCTGCAAAAACTGCCCACGCGCCAACTCCAGCAAGTGGCGGTGCAGCAGGGCATCCTGACCATGTGGCAGAGCGGGTTGAACCGCGCCCTCTCCGGCTACACCACTCTGGAGGAAATTCTGCGCGTGGTGGCGGTGGAGCAAATCTGAAAAATCCGTGTGAAAATGTTTTGGCCCGGCCCGGCCCATCTGCTATGGAAGGGGCGTCGCACTTATCTGGGGAATCATGGAAGACCAACTGGAAGCAATTCAGCCACGCCGCTTTCCGCTCAATGACGCGACCCGTGCCAGCCTCCTCCTGCGCGTGCGCGACTGGAGTGATGACGCGAGTTGGCAGGAATTTTTTGAAGTCTATTGGAAGCTCATCTACGCCGTCGCCATCAAGGCCGGACTGACCGAAGCCGAAGCCGAAGACATCGTCCAAACCACCATGGTGAGCGTGGCCAAAAACATCCGCACTTTTGAATACAAGCCCGAGACCGGTTCCTTCCGCACCTGGGTTTGCGCTCAGGCCCGCTGGAAGATTCATGACCAGCTTCGCCGCCAGCTCCGCGACGGTGCGGTCTTCCACCCATCGGCGGGCCGGGACTGTTCGCCTACCGGCACCCCGACGATGGAACATTTTCCTGCCCCTATTGATGTCCACGGCGACCTGTTGGAAGCAGAGTGGAAACAAGCCGTGCTGGAAGCCGCGCTGGACGAGGTGAAAAATTTGGTCAAGCTCCAGCACTTTCAAATCTTCGACCTGTGCGTTCTTAAAAAATGGACTCCACGCCGGGTGGCCCAAATGATGGGCATCCATCTGCCCCAAGTGTATCTCGTGAAATCCCGCGTGGCCTCGGTTCTAAAAACGCAAATCCGCAAAGTGGAGGCGCAGATGGACCGACCTCCCGTTCCTCTTTCCGTCAAAACCAAGTAAGAAAAAAATCTATGAGAACACCTACCCTCCGCACCCACACGGCCAATCACGGCGCGAGCAGCTCCAGTTCCAGCATTGGCAGCTTGCCGGGCAGTGTCCTGGCCCCGTTGCGCCGTCGCACCTTGCGCCCGGTCTTTGTCTCCAGCCCGGCCCCGCGCCGTTTGTCGTCTCGGCTGCGCCTGGCCGCCTAGTCATGGCCCCCGGCCTGGCTGCCCGGCCCATTACGGCGCCGCGCCGGCTCATCCTTCGTAATTTTTTATCGCCCGGCGATCTGGTCATGCTGACCGCCGCCGTCCGCGATCTACACTGCGGTCATCCCGGACGGTTTCTCACCGACGTCCGAACTTCCTGTCCGGAGCTTTGGGAACACAACCCTCATCTCACGCCCCTGCGGGAAGACGACCCGCAGGCCGAGGTCATCGACTGCCAATACCCGCTCATCGACCGCGCCGACCAGGTCCCGCTTCATTGTCTTCATGGCTTCGCAGAATTTCTCGGCACGCGGCTGGGCTTGAATCTCCGGCCCACCCTTTTCCACGGGGACATCCACCTCTCCGACGAGGAGCGGCGGTGGAAATCCACCGTTCACGAGCTGGCCGGGCTGGACCTGCCCTTCTGGATCGTGAACGCCGGCGGCAAATTTGATTACACCGCCAAGTGGTGGGACGTGCGCCGCCATCAACGCGTCGTGGATCACTTCCGGGGCAAAATCCTGTTCGTCCAAGTGGGCGAACTGGGGCATCACCACCCACCGCTGCGCCATGTCGTGGATTTGCGGGGCAAGACCGACCTGCGGCAACTCGTCCGGCTCGTGCATCACGCGCAGGGTGTGTTGTGCGGCGTGACCGCGCTCATGCACCTGGCCGCCGCCGTGCCTCGGCGGGTGGACCGTCCGGCGGCCCGGGCCGCGGTCGTGATCGCGGGCGGTCGCGAACCAACCCATTGGGAGGCTTACCCGCACCACCAATTCATCCACACCATCGGCGCACTGCGCTGCTGCGCCACGGGTGGATGCTGGCGCGCGCGCGTTCGTCCGCTCGGTGACGGGGAGAAGAGTGATCGGCCGGAGAATCTGTGCGTCGATGTGGCGGGTGAACTCCCGCGCTGCCTGGACATGATCACGGCGGCGGAGGTGATTCGGCGGATTGAAATCTACTTCCACGGTGGGGCGCTTGAGTGCCTCACGTCACGCCAAGCCAGCGCGGCGGAACGCGCCATCCAACTCAGTCTTGTTGGATCACGTTTTGAAGAAACCATCAACCTCGTTACCGCGCCTGCGGCTTTGGAACGCGCGGCGCGGGAGGCCCGGCGGGCGCAGGCCCCGGCGATGGCCGGGCGTGGGGTGATTTTTTTGGCCAACACCGGCGAAGAAGCGGCGCAGGCGCTGGAGAGCCTCCGGCATTTTCGCGCCCGCCGCAGTGATCTGCCGGTGGAGTTTTGGTCTACCCCGGCGTTGGCACCGCGTGAGGCCCGGCGCTGGCGCGCGCAGGGAGTCGTCCTTCAGCGCGGGCCGGAAAATGCCACGGGCACGGAACTACGATGGCACGCGCTCCTTCACACCCAACTGCGCGAGGTCGCGGTGATCGGGCCGGGCACGCCGGGGGTTGGCTCGCTGGAAAAGATTTTTGAGCGCCCGCCGTTTCAGAAAACGGGGGCGGTTTTTCTCGGCCGGCACCGCAACCTCGCCCGGCCCGGCGTCTGGAAACTCTGCGAGTTGGAAATGCCCAGACACACCGCGGGCACCGGGGTGATATGGATCGACCGCCAGCGTTGCTGGAGTGCGCTCCAACTCGTGCGCTGGATCGTGGCGCACAATTATTTCTTCCAGGGCTACGTGGATGGCGACGGTGGCGCCGCCCAGCTTGCGTTCCAAAAGCTGGCCCAGCCCATCTCCGTTCTTCCGCACCGCGCCCCGCCGCTCTGATCCGTTCCCGCCCGTTTTGCCCATTGCCACTGCGCGCCCGCTTTCCCTACGCTGGCCTCCATCACCTATGAACAAAGCCATTCGTTTCAAACTTTTTCTCATGATGGTCCTCCAGTTCTTCATCTGGGGAGCCTGGCTGCCGCTCATCTTCGGCTACCTGCCGAGCCTCGGTTTCTCGCCCGGCGAACAGTCCTGGATTCTCAATGCCTTCCCCATCGCGGCCATCGTGGGCATGTTTTTCAGCAACCAGTTCGCCGACCGCAATTTCGCGGCGGAAAAGTTTCTGGCGTTCAGCCATCTCGTCGGCGGCCTGGCGATGCTCGGCCTGGCGTTCACGAAAACCTTCTGGCCGTTCTTCGGCCTGATGCTCGTCCACTGTCTGCTCTATGTGCCGACGATTTCCATCACCAACTCCATCGCGTTCGCGAACATGAAGGACGCGCAGAAGGAATTCGGCATCGTCCGCATGGGCGGCA
>JAYVWQ010000235.1:0-6307 GCA_043785945.1 Akkermansia sp. | reverse complement strand
GGCTACCAGGCCATTGACGCCCTATACCACGATCTCGAACACACCTTGCAGGGCACGCTCTGCCTCGCACGCCTGCTGCGCGGACGGCACTTCGCAGGCGCGCGACCGGTTCTCAGCCCTGAGATGTTTGAACTGGGCCTGCTCGCCATCCTGATGCACGACACGGGCTACTTGAAATACACTGGCGACCGCGAGGGCACCGGCGCGAAATACACGCTCACCCATGTGCGGCGCAGCGGGGAGTTTGCCCGGATGTTCATGCAAGGCCAAGGCCGGCCAGGGTCGGACATCATCGCGGTGCAAAACATGATCCGTTGCACCGGGGTGAACGCGGACTTGTCAGACATCCCTTTCACCGACGAACTGGAAATGATGGTGGGCTTTGCCCTCGGCACGGCGGACCTGCTGGGCCAGATGGCGGCGGCGGATTATATCGAGAAGCTGCCGGTGCTCTACTTGGAATTTGCCGAGGCCGCGAAGTTCACCGGCTCGGGCACGCCCAAATCCATCGCCTTCAAGAGCGCCGAAGAGATGATGCGCAGCACGCCCGGCTTTTGGCAGCACTACGTGCTGCCTAAAATCAACCGCGACTTCGGCGGCATCCACCGGTTCCTCAACGACCCGATGCCCGACGGGCCGAATTTTTATCTCGAAGCCATCCAGGCAAATCTGGCGCGCTTGCCGCAGATGGCCGCAGTGGCCGCGCTCTGAACCGGTTCAGTTTTTCCACCTCTTCAAGCCGAAGCCGTGGTCGGCGAAAGTGTTTCCCGCCCGCGCCACACTTGCGCCAGCCACCGCACCACAAATCCCAGGGCCACGCCAAAAACGAGATGCGCCGCCAGCGTCACGACCACGAAGCGCGCGGTCAGGTGAATGTCGAACACGGTCGTGTAGGGCGTGAAAAGCATCCCTAACTCCAACCCCACGGCCATGAGCACGGCCCAGCCCCAGTGGCGCCGCGTGCCTTCGCCCACCATCGCCAGATACATCACGCCGAAGGTCGCGCCGTTGCTGAAGTGATAGGTCCAGCCGAGGAGATGCGCGACGGCGGAATAGGAGGGTTGCTCGATGGGCTGGCCGAGAATCATGGCCCCGAAACGCGGAAAGACTTTGAACAGCTTCATGGGCGGCACGACGGAATCAAGATGCCATTCCTTCGCGAACACAAACGGGAGACGAAACACATCGTAGGCCACCGCCGCGATCAGTCCGGCCCCAACGCCGATCATCACTCCACGCCAGAGCTGACCGTCACCTCGAACGCGGTCAAATCCCGCGCAGCCGAACAGCAGCACGAGCGCGGGGGCGAAGACATAAAGCGTGAAGACGCGCATCGGGCAGAGCCGGTAAAAATCAAGGAGCAGGCAGGCAATGGAGGACGCCGCGAGGAGAAAAACGACGAGACGGCCCGTCATTGTCCAGAGCGTTCGGGGCAAGGATTGGCGTGCGGCAGTCATGCGCGGATTGAAATGGGCGACCACCCGAGGGGCAAGAAATCTTGCACTCCGCCGGGGACATTGCCCAAAAGCCGGTCGGGAAATTCGTTGGGCCGCGAAGCCGCCCAGCCACTTTCCCCTTCGCTCCCTTCGCCTCCTTCGCGAGAAATTTTCCCCGTTCAGGGCCGCGCCGAAATTTCCAGCATCCGCTCAATGGGCAGCCGGGCACGGGCGATGATTTCGCGGCTCAGTTCCACGCGCGGATGTAGGTTGGCCATGCAGTCGTGGAGTTTTTCCAGCGTGTTCATCTTCATGAACTTGCACTCGTTGCAGGCGCAGGTATCGCTCGGCGCGGGGATGAAAATCTTGTCCGGACACTCGCGCTCCAACCGATGCAGCATCCCCGCTTCCGTGGCGATAATGATGGCCGGGGCCGGAGAATTCTTGCAGTAGTTCACCATTTTTTCCGTCGAGCAAACTTCGTCGGCCAGCATCCGCACTGCCTTGGTACATTCGGGATGGGCCACCAGCGGCGCGTCGGGATATTCGCGCCGGATGCGCGTGATGCTCGCGTGCGTGAACTCGACGTGGACGTAACAGTTGCCCTTCCACAACGTCATCGGACGGCCCGTCTGCTCCATGACCCACGCGCCGAGATTCTCGTCCGGCACGAAGAGCAGGTCTTTGTCCGTGGGCGCGGCGTTGACGATCTTCACCGCGTTGCCGCTGGTGCAAATCACGTCGCAGAGCGCCTTCACCTCGGCACTGCAATTGATGTAGGCGATGGTGTAAAAGTTGGGATTCGTATCCAGCAGCGCCTTGAGCTTCGGGCCGGGGCAGCTTGATTCCAGCGAGCAGCCCGCGTCCGCGTCCGGCAGCACCACGATCTTGTCCGGGTTCAAAATCTTGGCCGTCTCGGCCATGAAATGAACGCCGCAAAAAACAATTACATCCGCCGGCGTCTTCGCCGCCTGTTGCGCCAACCCGAGCGAATCCCCGACGTAGTCCGCGATGTCCTGAATTTCTGCGACCTGATAATTGTGGGCAAGGATGACGGCATTGAGCTTCTTCTTCAGCGCCACGATGTCGCGGGAAAGCGCGTCGAGATTCGGCGGCGCGGTGCGCGCCCGCGTCTCGAACCGGTCCACCGCGCCGGGCGGAAGCTCTGTGACGTTAATCATGAGCGGAGGCTAAAGGCCGACGCGCGGAGCGTCAACGCAGGCCGCGAATGCGGGTGCGCTGCGGGCCGCGACGCCCAACCCGTCACGCCCTTCTTGCCGACGAGATAGTGCGCACAGGGTCCAGAGGCACCCATGAATCAGCCGATGCGGATTTTGCCCTTGTGTCAGGGAGTGATGTTTTGTATCTCCCAGCCTCTTTTCAATGGAAACAAACCTCGTTGATCGCCGCAGTGAACAGGTCATCTCGCCCTGGGTCACACTGGTCACGCATTCCCTGCAACTGCCCGGCTGGAAGAAGTCCGAGGATTATCATTCGCTTCAACAGGCCGACTACGTGGCCTTGTTCACCGTGACGGCCGAGGGCCGGATTCCCTTGGTGCGCCAGTATCGTTCCGCGCTCGGGTGTCACACGCTGGAGCTGCCTTCCGGTTTGCTGGAGAAGGGCGAAGACCCGAAGGAAACGGGCGTGCGCGAGCTGTTCGAGGAAACAGGTTTCGTGGCCGGTCCCGAGGTGCAGCTCATGGGGCGCCTCGCCGCCGACACGGGGCGGCTGGAAAATTATCAGTGGGCCTTTTTCACCAGCGGCGCGACGCGGAGGCCCGACCAGACCTGGGTCGCGGAGGCGCAGGTGGAAAATCTGCTCGTGACCAAAGACGAATTGAAACAGCTCATCTTAAAGGGAGAGTTCAATCACTGTCCCCATCTGGCCGTGATCGCGCTGGCTTTGGTGCGCGGCCTGTTTTCGTTTTGAACGCGATGCGGCAAGCAAATCCAAACACATGAACTACGACGTTGTTATCATTGGCGGGCTGGGGCATGTGGGCCTGCCGCTGGGCCTGGCCTGGGCGGACACGGGCCTGACCATCGGGGCCTACGATCTGGACGAGGCCAAGATCAAACAGGTCAAAGCCGGCGAAATGCCGTTCATCGAGCACGGGGCCGAACCGGTCTTGAAGCGCGTGCTCAACCAGACTTTTTTTGTGGTCGAGCGCGCGGAAGAAATCGCCAACGCCAAGGCTGTGCTCATCACCATCGGCACGCCGGTGGACGAGTATCTCACGCCACAGTTCCTTGCCATGACCAAGCTGGCGGACAAGCTGGCGGCGCATCTCCGCTCCGGGCAGCACATCATTTTGCGCAGCACGGTTTATCCCGGGGCCACCCAGCGGCTGAAGGAGTATCTGGAAACCAAGGGGCTGAAATTACACGTCTCGTTCTGTCCCGAGCGCATCGTGCAGGGCCACGCCATCCGCGAGCTGCGCGAGCTGCCGCACATCATTTCCAGCTTCAGCAGCGAGGGGCGGGCGCACTGCACCGAGCTGTTCAAACGGCTCTGCGAGAAGACCGTGCAGGTTGGCGTGCGCGAAGCCGAGCTGGCCAAGCTCTTCAACAACAGCTGGCGCTACATCGCTTTTGCGGCGGCCAACCAGTTCTACATGATGAGCGAGAGCTGCGGAGCCAACATCAGCGAAGTGTATCGCGCCATGACGGAGGACTACGCGCGCGGCCAGCACATTCCCAAGCCGGGCTTCGCCGCCGGGCCGTGCCTGCTCAAGGACACGATGCAGCTCGGCGCGTTCTACATGAACAATTTCAACCTGGGCTACGCCGCCATGCAGATCAACGAGGGTCTGCCCGCCTTCTGCATCGAGCAAATCCGCCAGAATCATCATCTCAAGGGCATGAAGGTCGGGCTGCTCGGCATGGCCTTCAAAGCGGAGGTCGATGACATCCGCGATTCGCTTTCCTTCAAGCTGCGCAAGCTCCTCGCCTTCCATGGCGCGGAGGTGCTTTGCACGGATGAGTATGTGAAGTCAGATCAGTTTTATCCGCTGGAGACGGTGCTCGAACAGGCCGAACTGTTCATCGTGGGCGTGCCGCACCAGCGTTATCAGACGCTGGAATTCCCGGGCGGCAAGGCCGTCTTCAACCTCTGGAAACTCGATTCGGCCCGCCAAGCCTGAGCCAACGCATGAATCCAATCAAAGGCCGAAAGTATTTTGTCACGGGCGGGTCGGGCTTCATCGGGAGCGGACTGGTGAAACGCCTCGTCGCCGCCGGGGCGCAGGTGCGCGTGCTGGACAGCCATCTGCGCGGCAGCCCCCGCCATCTCGCGTCGGTCATCGACAAAATTGAACTAGTGCGCGGTGACATTCGCAATCCGCACGCCGTGGCCCGCTGCTGCGAAGGCTGCGACACGATCATCCATCTCGCCTACCTCAACGGCACCGAGTTCTTCTACACCAAGCCCGAGTTGGTGTTGGAGATCGCGGTCAAGGGCATGATGAACACGCTCGACGCCGCCATTGAGAACGGGATCAAGGATTTCATCTACTGCTCCAGCTCCGAGGTCTATCAGACGCCCGCGCAGATTCCCTCGCCGGAGACCGTGCCGCTCATCGTGCCCGACGTGATGAACCCGCGCTATTCCTACGGCGGCGGCAAGATTATCAGCGAACTGCTGGCCGTGAACTACGGGCGCAAGCACTTCGACCGCATGACCATTTTCCGGCCGCACAACGTGTACGGTCCCGACATGGGCGGCGAGCACGTCATTCCCCAGTTCATTCTCCGCGCCAAGGCGGCGGCGGAAAAAACGCCCGGCGCCGAAATCCCCTTCTCCATCCAGGGCGAGGGCAGCGAGACGCGCTCCTACATCTACATTGATGACTTCATCGACGGACTCATGCTCGTGGTCGCGGGTGGGAAGCATAACGAGATTTACCACATCGGGACGCAGGAGGAATTGTCTGTGCGGGATCTCGCCGCCCAAGTGGTCGCGCTCTTCGGACGCACGCCCCAGTTCGAGCATCTGCCCTTGCAGGCCGGCAGCACGCCCCGGCGCTGCCCCGACATCACCAAGCTCCGCGCGCTCGGCTTCGTCCCCAAGACCTCGATGGCCGAGGGGCTAAAGAAAACCACCGACTGGTACGTGGCCAACGCGCACCTCTTCGCCAAGTCATCCCGTCCCTGAAATTTTCGCCGAACCTATTTCCAAACCCTGATTCAACTCATGCACATCGGACCCATCACCCACTGTCAGACCTGCGGGAAATCCCCGCTCGAATCCATCCTCTTCGTCGGCTACCTGCCGCCGGTCAACACCATGCCCAAGGCGGGCGAGCCGCTCGACGAGCAGCACGCCTTCCCGCTGCACTTGGTCTGCTGCCCGGCCTGCACGCTGGCGCAAATCAACTTCGTGGCCCGGCCCGAGCTGCTTTTCCCGCCCGACTACCCTTACACCACCGGCACCACGCGCATCCTGCGCGAGAACTTCGCCCAGCTCGCCGAGGAGGCGACGGAGAAGCTCGGCCTCAAGACCAGCGACCTCGTCGTGGACATCGGCTCGAACGACGGCACGCTGCTCTCCAACTTTTACAAGCGCGGCCATCCCGTGCTCGGCATCGAGCCGACCGACAAATCCCAGCTCGCCAACGCCGCCGGGGTGCGCTCCTGGAACCGCTTCTTCAACACCGAATGCGCCAAGGACGTGGTCAAGGAATTCGGACGCCCGGCTCTGGTCACGGCGGCGAACGTCTTCGCCCACATTCCCGATCCCAAGGCCATCGTCGCGGCCATCGCCGACATGATTGGCGAGGACGGCGTGTTCATCAACGAGTCGCACTACTTCCTCAGCCTCGTCGAGACGCTCCAGTACGACACCATTTACCACGAGCACCTCCGCTACTA
>JAYVWQ010000234.1:0-3569 GCA_043785945.1 Akkermansia sp. | reverse complement strand
GCAGCTCATCGAAAAGCCGCACCGCGTCATGCGCCTCGAAGACACCGACGGCGACGGACGCTTCGACAAGAGCATCGTGTTCGCCGACAAGATGATGCTGCCCGAAGGTTGCATGTGGCTGGACGGCTCGCTCTACGTCGCCGCGCCGCCGAGCATCTGGAAACTCACCGACACGAACAACGATGGCGTGGCCGATGTGCGCGTCGAGTGGTTCCAAGGCAAGACGCTCACCGGCTGCGCCAACGATCTGCACGGTCCCTATGCCGGGCCGGACGGCTGGATTTACTGGTGCAAGGGTGCCTTCGCCAAACAGACCTACACGCTCCCGAATGGCCAGGAGTTCACCACCCGCGCCTCGCACATCTTCCGCGCGCGCCCCGACGGCACGGGCGTCGAGCCGGTGATGACCGGCGGCATGGACAATCCTGTGGGCGTCGCTTTCACGGCCGAGGGCGAGCGCATTTTGTCCGGCACATTTTTCCAAAATCCAGAAGGCGGCAAACGTGACGGACTCATCCACGCCCTCTACGGCGGCGTGTATGGCAAGCCAAACGACGCGCTTGAAGGCCGCATTCGCACTGGCGAGTTGCTACCGATCATGACGCACCTGGGTCCCGCCGCGCCCGCCGGTTTAATGCGTTACGAGTCAGAGGTCTTCGGGAAAGGGTTTCAAAACAACCTGTTCGTCGCCTGCTTCAACCTCCACAAGATCGTCCGCTCGGTGCCGGAGCCAGACGGCGCGACGTTCAAAACGCGCGATGAAGACTTCCTGGTGAGCGACAACCCGGACTTTCATCCGACGGATGTGCTCGAAGATGCCGACGGCTCGCTCCTCGTGATCGACACGGGTGGCTGGTACAAACTGTGTTGCCCCACCTCGCAACTGGACAAGCCCGATGTGCTCGGCGGCATCTATCGCGTCCGCCGCACCGGCGCGGCCCAGGTCACTGATCCTCGCGGGCTGAAACTCGCGTGGAGCAAACTCGCTCCCAGCCAGCTTCTGCCGCTGCTCGACGACGAACGGCCCGCCGTGCGCCAGCGAGCCGTGCGCGAAATGGCCGCGCGCGGAGTCCACACCGCCCATATTTATGAGCGCGCCCTTAAAGCTCCCGGCCCCGGCGAGACGCGCCGCCGGCTCATCCAAGCCCTGACCCGCATCAACTCGCCAGAAGCCCGCCGCCTCACCCGCATGGCCTTGCGCGACCGCGATGAAAATGTCCGGCACGCCGCCACGCAATCCGTCGGACTGTGGCGCGACCAGGCCGGAATGTTGGCGCTGTTCGTTCTGCTGGGCAGCAACTCACCCGCCGAAAGGCGGGCCGTCGCCGAAGCCATCGGGCGCATCGGATACAAGGGCGCGGTGGAAAAATTGCTCAACGACGCGGCCCGGCCCGCCGACCGCGCGCTGGAACATGCTTTGATTTATGCGCTGATTGAAATTGGCGATCCGGCGCGGACTGGTGCCGGATTAAACTCCGTCCCGCCGTCCGTGCAACGCGCCGCACTCATCGCGCTGGATCAGATGCCCGGCGGCGGACTTCAACCCGCGCAGGTCACGCCCCTGCTTACCTCGACCAATGCTTCGCTCCGCGAGACCGCCTGGTGGATTGTGTCGCATCACTCCCAGTGGGCCGACGCGCTCGCCGGACATTTTGCGCAGCGGCTGGCCGCGCCGTCTCTGCCCGACGCCGCCGACTTGCAGCGGCGGCTCGGTCAATTCATCAGCCGCGCCCCGGTGCAAAAAATTGTCGCCGACGCCGTGCGGGAAAACTCGACGCCGAAGCCCAACCGCCTCATCGCGCTGCGCGTCATGGCTGAGACGCGCTTCAAGGAAACGCCGCTGCTCTGGGCCGAGGCCATCGCCCCGTTCCTCGGCGGCACGGATGCCGATCTGCAACTTGAGTCCGTGCGGGTCGCGCAAGCTCTGCCTCAACAAAATACCAACATCGCTCGCGCCCTCAGCGCCCTCAGCATCAGCGAAAACACTCCGGCAGCGTTGCGACTCCTGGCCTTCGCCGCGCGCCGCGACTTGAACACGCTGGATCAGCCCGGCTTTGAATTTCTTCGCGCGCAACTCGCCCCGACCAATTCCGTCACCACGCGCGTCACGGCGGCGGGCCTGCTCGCGGGACATCTGGACGAGACTGAGTTGCTCGCCCTCACCGGCTCCGTGACCAACGCCGGACCGATGGAACTGCCGAAGCTGCTCACCGCCTACAGTCGATGCACCAACGAAGCGGTGGGACTCGCCCTCCTCGAAGCGCTCAAGGCATCGAAGACGACTTCCTCCCTGCGCGCCGAACAGTTGCGCCCGCAACTCACCAACTTCCCCAACGTGGTGCGCCAGCAGGCGGACGAATTGCTCGCCTCGTTCCACACCGACACGGCCGGAGAAAAAGCCCATCTCGAGGTCCTGCTCGCCTCGACCAAAGGCGGCGACATCCGGCGCGGCCAGTCCCTCTTCAACAGCCCCAAGGTCGCGTGCGCCTCGTGTCACGCCATCGGTTATCTCGGCGGCCACGTTGGTCCCGACCTCACGCGCATCGGGCAGATTCGCAGCGAGCGCGACCTGCTCGAAGCCATTGTGTATCCGAGCGCGAGCTTTGTGCGCAGCTATGAGCCGATGATCGTGGCGACGAAGGGCGGCGAGGAATTCAGCGGTGTGCTGCGCAATGATTCGTCCGAGGAAGTCGTGCTCGCCACCGGTCCCAGCGCGGAGCAGCACATCCCGCGCGCGGACATCAACGACATGCGCCCCGGCACGGTGTCCGTCATGCCCTCGGGACTCGCGGATCAATTGACGAAAGAAGAACTCGCGGACCTGCTGGCCTTCCTGAAGGCGACCCGGTGGTAACGTGCTGCCGGTTTGCAACCGGCAGTCGGGGTAAGTCAGAATTGCCGGTTGCAAACCGGCAGCACGTTACGGCTTGGCTGGCTGACGCAGATAGCCGCCGAATTTCCAATCCTGACCCGAGCGCTTCATGGAAACTTTTTCCATCCGGTCCACGCCTTGGATGTACACGCTCATCACCACTTCATCGGCGGAAATATCCTGCCGGTCCATGACCTTCATGCCGGTGATTTTGGACGTGTCGCCCTGATGCTTGGCCGCGATTTCCTCCTGCGACTTGCCCTCCCAGACTTTGGTCATGCGCAACTGCTCCTCGGGCGTGAGGCTCTCGAAGTATTGCTTGGGATTGCCCTGCTGCATGGACCAGATGGCGGAGATGAGCGCGGATTCCGGCGAAGTGTAACCAGCCAGCGACCACGACTCGCGCGGGAAATTTCCCGGTTCGGCAGCGGGCGCGGCGACGGTGGTCGGGGCTGCTGAGGTCGCGCCACGTAACTGCTGATTCTGAGCGCGAAGCTGGGCGTTTTCCGCGCGCAACTTCTCCGCGTCCTTCGCCGCCGTGCGCAACTGCGTGACCTCGCCGCGCAGCCGCGCAACATCGGCGGTGTCGGCCTGGAGGTTTTTGATTTCGCGCTCGCGGGCCGTCTGCGCGCCCTCGGCGTCGGCCTTCATCTTGTCCACCTCGGCGCGCAAGGCGGCGTTTTCTGCCTGCCACTTG
>JAYVWQ010000233.1:0-4744 GCA_043785945.1 Akkermansia sp. | reverse complement strand
GCCCCGGCGGCCATTCAACAACTGATGCCGAACACCATGCGCGGCCAGGCTTCTGCCATCTACCTGTTTGTCATCAATCTCATCGGTCTTGGACTCGGTCCGACCATCGTGGCCACGCTGACGCAGGATGTTTTCCACGACAAGAACGCCGTGCATCTCTCGTTGCTGGTCGCTGGCGTGTCCGCCCACCTCTGTGCCGCCGTGTTGCTCTGGCGCGGGCTGAAGCATTATCGTCGCAGCCTCGACTACTTGAGCGAGTGGAGCAAAGCCAACGCGTGAATTCCAAACCCAATCAGTCCTTCATCCCATGTGTGGCATAGCCGCTTTCTTCTCGCGTAACCCATCCGTCGCCAAAGACACGCTGTCACGCGCCACCGCCGCGCTGCATCACCGCGGGCCGGACAACCAGCGGCAATGGGTGTCTTCGGACGGCCGCGTGGGCCTCGGCCACGCGCGCCTGAGCATCATTGATCTCAGCGGAGGCGACCAGCCCATCGCCAGCGAAGACGAGCGACTCCATATCGTGGTCAACGGCGAGTTCTACGACTTCGAGCGCATCCGCCGCGAACTGGAATCACGCGGCCATCGTTTCCGCACCCATTCCGACAGCGAAATCGCGCTGCACCTTTACGAGGACGTCGGGGTGAACTGCCTGCCGCAACTGCGCGGCGAGTTCGCGTTCGCGATGTGGGATCGCAACAACCAAACCCTGTTCGCCGCGCGTGATCGCTTCGGCATCAAGCCGCTCTTTTACGCGCATCATGAGGGAGTGCTTTATGTCGCGTCCGAGGTCAAGGCGCTTTTCGCCGCAGGAGTCCCGGCGCGCTGGGATCACGAGGCGTTCTATCAAGGAACCACCGGTTTCTTGCCGGCGGACCGGAGCCTCTTTCATGGGGTGTTCCAGGTGCCGCCCGGACATTATCTGCTCGCAACACCCGGCGGCTTCCGCGTCTTACGCTATTGGGATTTCGACTACCCGACCGCGACGGCGCTGGCCACCAACCCTCGGGACGATGCCTTTTACATCGAGCAGTTCCGCGCCAAGCTGGACGAGGCGGTCCGATTGCGGATGCGCGCCGATGTGCCGGTGGGCTGTTACCTCAGCGGTGGACTGGATTCGTGCGCCGTGCTGGGCCTCGCGTCGAGACACGCCCGCGAACCGATCCACGCCTTTACGCTGACCTTTGATCAGGCCGCCTATGATGAGAGCAGCATCGCGGAGGAGATGGCCGCGCACGCCGGCGCCAGGTATTACCCGATCCCGATCAAGCAATCCGACCTCGCCGATCATTTCGCCGACGCGATCTGGCACGCGGAGACGCTCTGCTATAACGGACATGGCATCTCGAAGTATCTGCTGAGCCGGGCGGTGCGCGATGCCGGCTACAAGGTCGTCTTCACGGGGGAGGGTTCCGACGAAATCCTGGGCGGCTACGCGCATTTCCGCAGCGACATGCTGCTGCACAATGCGCAGAACCAGGATCCAGCCGAAGTGCGGCGCCTGTTGCAGGAACTCGAGGACAGCAACCCGGTTTCGCGCGGGCTGTTGCTCCCGGCTGGGGATGCGGTGCCGCTGAACTCCGTCCAACGAACTCTGGGTTTCGTCCCGACGTGGTTTCAGACCTTCGCGGGCACGGCCATCAAGCGGCAATCGCTTCTGGCCGACACGTTCAAGGCACAGTTCACAGACCGGGACGGCGCAAGGGTGTTTCTCAACCAGATCGATGTGGCCGGGCAGTTGGCCGGGCGAGACCCCTTGAATCAGGCCCTCTACCTGTGGAGCAAGAGCATTCTCCCAAACTACATTCTGACCATGCTCGGCGACCGCATGGAGATGGCGCATTCCATCGAGGGGCGCGTCCCGTTCCTCGATCATCACGTCATCGAGTGCCTGCGCCAGGTGCCGGTGTCGCTGAAGATTCGTGGCACGACCGAGAAGCACATTCTTCGCGAGGCGACGCGTTCCGTGATCACTGACACCGTTTATCGCCGGCAGAAACATCCGTTCCTTTCACCGCCCGTGACGACGCTGCCGGGCGAACGGTTCCATGAAATGTTGCAGGACACCTTGCGCGGCCCCGTGCTCGCTTCACTGCCGTTCTACGATCAGAAAAAAGTCGTGGCCCTCCTGGACGGGCTGCCCGGCATGTCCGATCAGGATCGAACCGTTTGGGACCAGGTGCTGATGCCAGTCCTGAGTGCCTGTGTCCTGCAAGAGCGCTTTAAAATGTGAGGCACCGTCAAACCCGGCTTGCTCGGATCACATTGAATGGATCGAATCCAGAGAAAGAACTACCTGAGCCCTGCCAACCATGAACATCAACCACCTCCTGCTACTCCTTTCCCTCTGCCTCTTCAGCCTCGATTCAGCGCGCGCCGCCGAACGCTCGTTCGATCAATGGGTCGACGATTTTGCGGTGCGCTGGGTGCGGCTCAACCCGCAGTTCGCCACGCGCGTGCAATATTTCTCCGGAGCCGAGCAGGACGCGCTCGACCGGCAACTGATCCTCGTCGGGGCTTTTGGCCAGACCTACGGCGTCAAGGCCGCCCAGGAGCGCGCCGAGTTTGCGCGCCGGGGGCTGGAGGAGTTGCAGCGCTTCCCGGCGACCGCGCTCACGGCCCAACAGCGGACGTCCGCGGCGGTGATCCAGTGGTCGCTCGAAGACGAAGTGCGCAACGCGGCTTTCGCGCAGCACAGCTTTGTCTTCGAGCAATTCGGCGGGCTGCACCTCGGGCTCGTTAATTTCCTCACCTCGACCCATCCGATTCGCAATGTCCGCGACATTGAGAACTACCTTGCCCGTCTCGCCCTCGTGGCGCCGCGCATCGCCGAGGGCATCGCCGAGGCGAAAGCGGCGGCCGCGGCCGGCATGATGCCGCCGCGCTTCATCTTGCAACGCGTGATCGAGCAGATCGATGGCTTCACCGCCCAGAAGCCGGCAGACAACCCGTTCGTCGCCACCCTGGACCAGCGCGTCGCCACGCTCGGCGCGGCCGTGTCGGCGGAGCAGCGGGCCAGGTTTGTCGCTACCGCCGAAAAGGAAGTGGCGGCGGCCATCATCCCGGCTTACCAGCGCGTGCGCGCTTTGCTCGCGGCGCAGTTGCCGGGTGCGACCGATGACGCCGGAGCCTGGCGGCTGCCGCGGGGCGGGGACTTTTACGCCAACTCGCTGGAGTCATTCACCACCACGAGGCTGACGCCGGCGGAAATCCACGCCATCGGTCTGCGCGAAGTCACAACCATCAGCGCCGAGATGGAGTCGATCCTCCATCAACTCGGCTACAAGGAGGGCAGCATCCAGGCCCGCATCGAGAAACTGAACGCCACGCTGAACCCGCCGGCGGACCCCGACCCGCGGCTCATGCTGGTCGCCAAGGTCGAGGCGCTGATGCGGGACGCGGAGCGGCGGGCGGTCGCGATGTTCGACCTGCTCCCGAAAGCGCCGGTTACGGTGAAGCGGGAGCCGGCCTTTTCGGAAAAAACCGCATCGGCGCACTACACGACTCCCGCGCCCGACGGCTCCAGCCCCGGCATCTACTGGCTGCCATTGGCAGATCTCAGCCCACGCGTGACGTGGCTCGGTGTCAGCATGAAATCCACCGCGTATCACGAGGCCGTGCCGGGACATCATTTCCAGCTCACCATCCAGCAGGAATCGCAGGAACTCCCGCGCTACCGCAAACTCGGAGTGTTCGGTATGAATTCCGCCTACACCGAGGGCTGGGCGCTCTACGCCGAGCGATTGGCGGCGGAAAACGGCTGGTATGAGGGCGACCTACCCGGACGGCTCGGCTACCTGCAACTCCAACTCTTCCGCGCACGCCGACTCGTGGCCGACACCGGTCTGCACGCGATGAAGTGGACGCGGCAGCAAGTGATCGACTACGGCTTCACGCCGCAGGAGACGGAGCGCTACATCGTGTGGCCCGGCCAGGCATGTTCCTACATGATCGGCCAGCTTCGGATCATGGAGTTGCGCGAGCAGGCGAAGGCCGCGCTCGGTGCAAAATTCTCGATCAAGGAATTCCACAACCTCGTCCTGCGCGGCGGCTCGCTGCCGCTCGATGTGCTGGCGCAGGAAGTGGACGCGTGGGTGAGGGCCAAGAAAGCGGGCGGCTAGAGTCGTGGCCCAACCTGCATGATGATTTCCAAATGAATCCAAACCGCGAAGAAGGCCTGTTTGAATTGGCGCTGGCCAAGCCGGTGGAAAAGCGCGCCGCATTTCTCGACGTGATGTGCGACGGCGACTCTGCCCTGCGCCAACGCCTCGATGCGTTGCTCGCCGCGCATGAGCAACCCGAAACGCTGCTGGCCACGCAGGTCGAATCTGCCCGACCCACGATCAAACTCGATATTGCCGATGCCCCCGACGAGGCCGTCGGCCAGACGCTCGGACGCTACAAGCTGCTCGAACGCGTCGGCGAAGGCGGTTGCGGCGTGGTCTATGTCGCGGAACAGACCGAACCGGTGCGACGTCGCGTGGCGCTCAAGGTCATCAAGCTGGGCATGGACACCAAGCAGGTCGTCGCCCGCTTCGAGGCGGAGCGGCAGGCGCTGGCGATGATGGATCATCCGAACATCGCCAAGGTGCTCGACGCGGGCACGACCGACGTGGGGCGGCCTTACTTCGTCATGGAACTGGTGCGCGGGATCAAGATCACCGATTACTGCGACCAGGCCAACCTCACCACCAAGGAACGGCTCGACCTGTTCATCAAGGTTTGCCAGGCCATCCAGCACGCC
>JAYVWQ010000232.1:0-3945 GCA_043785945.1 Akkermansia sp. | reverse complement strand
TTTCGCTGGAAGACCTGCTGCTCCATCGCCCGCACCGCTATGAGGACCGGCGGCATTTCATCTCCATCGCGGAACTGAAGCTCAAGGAGGCGGCCACGGTGCGGGGCACCATCATCGCGCAGGGGATTAAGTATTATCAGCAGCGGCAAAGATCGATCTTCGAGTTCGTGCTGGATGACGGCACGGCGCGGCTGCATTGCCGGTGGTGGAACCTGCCGTTCATGGAAAAGTTTTTTCACGTCGGCGACGAGGTCATGGTCTTCGGCAAACCGAACTCCATCAAGCCGCGCACCATTGATCATCCCGACACGGAGGTGCTGGAGCCGGGCGAAGACCCGTCGATTCACCTCGACCGCATCGTGCCCATCTACCCGTTGACCGAAGGGCTGCCGCAACGCTGGCTGCGCTCACTGGTGTGGCGCGCGCTGGCCCAACTGGAGCCGGAAATCACCGAGCCGCAGCCGGAGTGGCTCAAGCTGGCGGGCGGGAAATTTCCCACGCGGGCCAACGCCATCCACATGCTGCATTTCCCGGTGGAGAAGGCGGACGCCGAGATCGCGCGGCAGCGGCTGGCGCTGGACGAACTGTTCGCGCTGCAACTGGAAATCCAGCGCCGACGCCGCGCCTTGGAAAAAAACGCGACGGCCCTGCCCTGCGGCGGCACGAATGAATTGATGCGCCCGTTCCTCGCCGCGCTGTCCTTCAAACTGACCGGCGCACAAACGCGCGTGCTGCGGGAGATTCGCACCGACATGGGCGGCAAGGTGCCGATGCGGCGCCTGCTGCAAGGCGACGTGGGCAGCGGCAAGACGGTGGTGGCGGCGTGCAGTGCGCTGATGACGCTGGAGAGCGGCTTCAACGTGGCGCTCATGGCCCCGACGGAAATTCTCGCCGAGCAGCATTTCCAAAACTTCACGCGCTGGCTGGAGCCGCTGGGCGTGCGCGTGGAGTTGCAGACCGGAGCGAGGAAGAGCGCGGAACGCGGAGCGGGGAGTGCGGAGCAAAACTCCCGCTCCGTGCTCACAATTGGAACTCATGCGCTGATCACTCCCTCGTTCGACATGGCGAATCTCGGCCTCGTCATCATCGACGAGCAGCACAAGTTTGGCGTGGCCCAGCGCGAACAGCTTTTGCGCAAGGGCCGTTACCCGCACTTGCTCGTCATGACGGCCACGCCCATTCCACGCACGCTGGGGCTGACGCTTTACGGCGACCTCGATTCCTCGGTCATTGACGAACTGCCCGCGCTGCGCGGACGCATCCGCACCTTCGTGCGCAGCCACGAGAAGCTGGCCAAGGTGCATGAGTTCATCCGCAGCAAGCTGAAGGAGGGGCGGCAGGCTTACATCGTGTATGCGCGTCTGGAAGTGGCCGACACGGAGGCGGGCATCAAGGCGGTGACGGAGGAGTTCGCGCAGTTGCAGAAAGAATTCGCGCCGCACCGCGTCGGGCTGATCCACGGGCGGCTGAATGCGCGGGAGAAGGAGGCGGTGATGAATGACTTCCGCGCCAACTGCCTCGGCGTGCTGCTCGCGACCTCGGTCATCGAAGTGGGCGTGGACGTGGCCAACGCGACGGTGATGGTGATCGAGAACGCCGAGCAGTTCGGGCTGGCGCAACTGCATCAGTTGCGCGGGCGGGTCGGACGCGGCGCGCATGAATCATTCTGCATCCTCGTGGCGAACTTGAAGACGGAGAACGCCGCCGTGCGCCTGCATGTGCTGGAGCAAACGGGCGACGGATTCGCCATCGCCGAGGCGGACCTGAAGCTGCGCGGGCCGGGCGAATTGCTGGGCGGCGCGCAGAGCGGGCTGCCGCCGTTCCGTTTCGCGGACCTGCTGGAGGATCGCGAGCTGATCGAGCAGGCGCGCGAGTATGCGCGGCAGTTGGGACAGGAAGCAGGAATTTCTTAACCACGGATGGACACGCTTCTTTCCCCGGAACTCTCCCGCGCCCGTGGTGTTTGGGATAAAGGCTTGCAGCTTCTGCGCGCGTTCGGGGAAGCTGCGACCTGATATTTTGAACATCCCCGAAGTGATTCGACACATGAAAAACCGATGGCTCCCGAGCGTCTGCGGCACGCTGATTTTCTTCCTCTTTCACGCCCTCGCCCGAGCCGCTGCTCCCGCCGCGCTGCCCGAGTATGAGAACGAGCCAAAATGGACTTTCCGCACAGGCGGCGCGGTCACGGCGTCACCCGCCCTGAGCGCAGATGGCACCACGCTCTACGTCGGCTCGGCGGATCGCCGCTTCTACGCCATCAATGCCGAGACCCATGCGACCAACTGGTTTCTCAAATTGCCCGGCCCCATCACCGCCTCCGCCACCGTCGGCGACAACGGCGTGATCTATGTCGCCTGCAATGATGGCCGTCTTTACGCCATCCGCGACGACCTCACCAGCGGCATCATCGACTGGAGCTTTCCCCGCTCCCTGCCTTTCACCGGAGCGCCCATCGTGGATAACGAGGGCATCATCTACGCCGGCAACCAGGACAACCGCCTCTATGCGATTTTCCCGGATGGTTCGCGCATTCCGAAATGGTTCTTCCAGGGCCAGCGCGATGTGACGACGCCCTTGCTGGGAACGGACGGGAATATTTACACCACCTACGCGGGTCAAGTCGTGGGCGTGTCCACCTCCGGAAGTCAGCTTTCAGCTTTCCGGGCGCGCGGCGGGATTGTCGGCGCCCCGGCCCAGGCGAAAGACGGCACCCTTTATTTCGGGGCCACGGATGGCCGCATCTACGCGATTGATTCCGGCACCGGCAGCAACACGGTGCGCTGGATTTACAACGTCGGGGCCGCCCTCTCGACGGCCCCGACCCTCGGCGTGGTGGGCCAGATTTACATCGCGTCGGAAAACTCGCGCCTCCTTTGTCTCTCCACCAACGGAGCGCTCCGCTGGCGCGTCGCCACCAAGGCTCCGGTTCACGCCGCCCTGAGCATCGGGGCCGACGGGACCATCTACGCGGGCTGCGATGACAAGCGCATGTATGCCATTTCGTCGGAGGGACAAATCCGCTGGACCTACAAGACCAAGGGAAGCATTCGCTCCTCGCCCGCCATTGATTCCGAAGGCACGATTTACTTCGGATCGTCCGACAGGAACATCTATGCCCTCCGAGACGACGCGGCGGATGCAGGCGGCACGAACGTTTGGAGCATGGCCCGCCGGGACCGCACCCACACCGCGAAGTCCACCCAAGGCCAGCCTTTCATCATTGAGCACCCGAACACCTCCGTGACGAACATCAGCTTGATGACCAACACGGTGGTGGTGACGAATCGCGTGTTCGTAACCAACGACATGACGGTGATGATCAACTTCGTGTTTATGACCAATGTGGTTTCTGTGGTGACCAACCTCGAATCAGAAGCCGTCAGCAGCGTGGTCGTGACCAACGGCGTGGCGCTGAAAATTTCCGTGCTGGCCCGCGCCGGCGCTCCCCTGACCTACCAGTGGCGCTTGAACGGCGTGGCTATTTCCTCCGACTCCAACCGCACTGCCACCAACGCGACGCTTGTCCTGACCAACGTGCAGGCGGAGGTGACCGGGGAATACGACGTGGTCGTCTCGACGGAGTTTGGCGACGTGGTGAGCGACGCATTCTCGCTGGATGTCCGCTCCACGCCCATCGTCACAGCCGACCCGGCCAGCCGTTTCCTGCTCGCGGGCAACAGCTTCACCCTCACGGCGGGAACGGCCGGCACCCCGCCGCTGACCTACCAATGGCGGTTCAACGGCACGAACATTCCCGGCGCGAACGCCTCGAGCTATACCGTGACCAATGCGCAGCCCGGCGACTCGGGCCGCTACGATCTCGCCATCAACAATGATTTCGGAGCGACGACCAGCCAGAGCGCCACGGTCGGCGTGTATGCCGTCACACTCGTGCTCGCGCCGACGCCGCTCGCGGCCGGCCACCGGCACTCCCTCGCCGTG
>JAYVWQ010000231.1:0-4478 GCA_043785945.1 Akkermansia sp. | reverse complement strand
GTGGAGGCCGTCACGACCCCGCCGCAGTTGTCGGTCGTGGGCGGCGGTTGGGGCACCGTTACTGAGGATTCTCCGGTCAAGGTGGCCAGAACCGGCACCGCCGGCGGCGTCGTATCAGTGACCGTTACTGTGAAGGTGCAACTGGTCGAATTGCCATCCCCGTCGGTGGCGGTCGCCGTTACCGGGGTGACTCCCACGGGAAAAGTCCCGGCGGGGAAAGGCCCAGCGAGTCGGGCCGGTGAATAGGTTATGTTGATGTCTCCACAGCCGGCGAACTGCACTGGAGGATAGGAGAAGGGTTCATCGCACCGCACCACCATGCTGGGCGGACAAATGATGACCAGCGGGAGGCTTAGCACCGCCGCGTCCGACGCAAAAATGAGATGCTCCAGATTGCTGCTCGTAAGGGTGAACGGAATGGTCAGCGGGCAGATGTTGCTATTGGTCCCGCCAAACTCAAACGGCCCGAGCACCAGCGTTTCAAATTTCACAATTCCGTTCACTTTCAAGTATTCAATGCTCTCGTTTTGAACCGTGTTAGGGTCATCAATGGGCACATCCGCCATCGAACCGGTGTATTCAAATCCACGCAGCCACAAGGCAGTCCCTGCCGTGGCTTTGGCGTTCACCGTGATCGAGCCAGAATTTCCGTTGGCATTGAATTGAGACTGGGATTGGTTGATGAAGGAATCAAACGTCAGTGACGCACAGTCTGCGGGAGTGATGGCGACTCGATTCTGCAACTCGGGATTGTCCGTGCCGTCACCGACCGCCGCCTTGGAAGCGGCGGACCAGACGCCGCCGGACAGTCCCCTAATGCGGGAATACGTGGTGGAGGATGCGCCGCTCGGTGAAGGTCCGTTGGTCATGTAGCCGTTGGTCGGAGGCATGGTTGCGCTAGGGCTTGTCACGTTATTTACCGTGGCGACCTTGTTGGTCTGAAGCGTGGCGGATCGCACATTGGCTGAAGCCCATCCCACCCCGAGGCCGTTGATGAGGCCTGTCCAGCCACCGAAGGCCGGTTGGTTTTGGCTGATGACCAATCCTACAAGAATTGCGCAACCAGCCTTGACGAATCTGCCGTTCGAGTTTTTCATGCTGTTCTGCCCTCTGATTTTTTATGGATATTCGTGTGGGTGTGGATTCCCTTCCAATTGTTTCTCAATTCCCCCGGCTTTAGTCAATGGTTTTGAGTCAAATCCTGATGTTTTCCGGCCCTTTTTTTGCGGGTTGGCCTTGGCTGGAGATCTGTGCCCGGTCAAGCAGCGGCCGCAGTCCTGAGTTGTCTGCAAAGTTTAACCGTCAGCGGTTTTTAGCGCCTGCGCTTGCCAGCAACTCGTGGGTTCTTCTATATGTCTCTGCATGGAAGCGCCTCCAGAACGTGTCGCCGGTCATGAGTGGTCTTTGTTCGGCTCTCTTGCAGTCGTGGGAAACGGCCCGCAGCCTGCGGATTTTTCTATCTGCTGTCGGTAGCCAGCCTTAGTTACCTCACCGTCATTAACCATTTGCCATGCCTTTGACTACCTTCGAAGCGGCCCTCATGCTTCACCTGATTGCGGACTGGTTGCTCCAAAACGAATGGATGGCCGTCAACAAAGCTCAGCTTTCACACCCTGCCGCCTGGGTGCATGGGGGCATCCACGCCGTATTGTTGGGCCTGGTTTTTGGGTGGGCCGGTGGCATCACCTTGGGGTTGCTCCACCTGGTCGTTGATACCCGTCTCCCCATGCAGTGGTGGATTAAAGTTTTCAAGAAGTGCGAAAATTCCCCCGATCTTCCCATCCTCCTGATTGGTTGTGATCAGGTCATCCACGTCGCCTGCATCGCCGGGTGGATGGTGCTGGCGGATCATTGGAAGTAAGTCTCCCAGGCCGGCCGACGGCGAACGGCGCCGTGGAATTGACGCTGGTATGCGGGCCCCACCACCGCAGGCGCCATGGTCTGGTCGCGACGGAATTCTAGTTTCCCAGCCCCACCATCAGTTGCACCAGCGACCACAGGATGACTGCGCCGATCAGAAAATCGAGGCTGTGACGGATCCGGATGAATTTTTGGTTCGCGAGCCGGGCGGTGGTGTGTACTTCGGTCAGGAGCGCCTCGCGCAGTTCCTCGGCGGACTGGCTGGAGAACTTCTCGACAAACTCGGCATAAGGCATCCGCGAGATCTTGCCGAAAAAGAACAGGGTGCCGCCGGCCCCCTGGTCCTGCAAAATCGGGCGGGCCACGAGGAGGGCATAGATCATGGACAGGGCGAGCGAAATAAAGGTCAGGACCATGAGCAGTCCCGTGAGCCGGATCGGGAAGGAGGCCGAGGCGTTGAACACGTTGAGCAGGGCGCCCTTGCTGAACAGGATCAGGCCCGCCGCAAAAACTGTCGTCGCCGCTATGATCAATCCCGCCTTGGTGTCGGCGCGAGTGATCTGGGATTCGAAGAGTTCATAGAGAAAGCCCGCCAGTTGATGGACATCTTTCTGATCGAGGCGCTCCTCCTTGTTTGGCGGCGTGGTCATGGTTTGCTTCAAGAAAAGATTGGCTTGATGAAATTTTCCAACGGTTGACAACTTGTTTTTTCCGGGTTCCGCCGTTTCCGGAGAACTGCTTCCCAGTGGGGCATCAGTAAAAAAAGAGCGCCGCCGCCACGTGCCAGAGAGTGAAAACGAGCAGTAGCAGGGAAAAGGGAATGTGGACGAGCAGCCAGCCGTGCAGCCAGTGCTGGAGCTTGGTCTGCAAATCGAGCTGCCGCCGTTCGTCGCACCAGGCCTGCAACTGCTCCACCTTGGCCTGCCAGTCCGCGCCCACGCTGATCTTGAGCAGGCGGAACTGATCGTCGGAGACGCGCTGGGTGCCGAGCATCAGCTTGTCGCCACGGTGGGCCGCGAGGTAGGGCAGGCCGGACTCGTCGAGAAACTCCTTGAGCACGCCGATGGAGGGATCGGGCGGCGGTTCGACCACGGCGGGCACGAACGGCGAGGTCTCGGCCACCGGAATGGTCGCGCTGGCTTCAGCAGCGGCGGGCCCGGCGACGGCGGGCGCGGGCGCAGGGGCGGGTTCGAGGGTCTTCCGAAACTCGCGCGCGGATTCGAGCATCTGGTTTCGCAAGTGCGGGATTTGCTCGAAGATGGTTTCCAGCGGCACGCGTTCTTTCATCAGGCGTGGCAGGAAATGTTGCAGGGCCAGCCCGTAGAATCCGCTCACCATGACGACGCCGTAGATGAGGAGAAACCATTGGGTCATGGACGAGCCGGAGGAAAATCCGCAGTGCAGCAGGACGAGCGGGATGGTCAGCACGGAAAGCCAGATGTGGCCTTTGAGCCAGGTTTGCAGCCGCCCGACTTTCAGCGTGGGCCGCTTGCGGCGCAGGCCAAGCAGCGCGGCAAAAACAAAAATAGCCGCCGCCACGCTGCCGTATATCAAGCCCAGCGGCGTGCCCGCCACGCTGCGGCCCGTCTCGCGCACATCGCGATGCAGGCTGGCCGGCAGGCGCAGGGCGAAGGGCACGCGACCGGGATGGAATTCACCCGCGTAGAGCAGCCCCGCCGCTGCGCTCGCGAGAATCACGAAGGTCGCCCACGCCCAATGTTGCCGGTTGATGATCACTTGCGTTTGAAGAAGCTGGTGTGTTCGTCGTGCGTGGTGCGGGCGTCGAACTTCTTGGCTTGCACGCCCAGCTTGGCCATCGATGACCCGGCAAAATAATTCGTGGGGTCCACGCGCTTCGCCGCGTCGTGCGGACAGGCATACACGCAGCTCGGCATGGAGAGGTCAGTGCAAAGGTCGCAGGTCGTGGCCTTGAACGATTTCTTGGGCGCGGCGACGGGCTTCGGCGCTTCACCAGCGGGCGCGGCGGACAGGGCCTTCACTTCCTCCATGAACTCCACCGGGTGCATGTTGATGTTGCCGAACGGGCAAAGCTCCGCGCACTTGCTGCAACCAATGCACCAGTCCTCGATAATGATCTCGAGGTTGTCTTTCCGGCGGATCGAGCCGACCGGGCATTGCGTCATGCAGAGCGGATCGCGGCAGGTGCGGCAGGTGGTGGCGACGAGATATTTGTCGTAGCGCAGGCCGTCGCGGAGCAGGCGCGTGACGCCGTCGTGCGCCTCGGCGCAGGCGCGCACGCACAAGTCGCAGCGCGTGCAGCGGTCGAGATCAATGACGAGAAGATTTTGCGCCTCAAACAATCCCTGGTTGAGAAACTCGTCGAGGTTCAGTCCGCGCGGCAGCTTCTTTTTCTGATTGGCTTTGATGCGCGTGTCGGCGACTTCGGTGAGCATCTCCTTCACCTTCGGGAAGCTCGCGAGCATCTGCTCGAAATCTTCCTTGCCGATCTTCACGAGCGACACCGTGTCGAGCGCAGTGCAGGTGGCGTTGCGCGGCTGGTTGAAGAGCAGGCCGATTTCGCCAAAGTAATCGCCGCGTCCGAGATAAGTCCGCACCATCTCGCCGCCGGGCAGTGCATCCGACACTTTCACCATGCC
>JAYVWQ010000230.1:0-4697 GCA_043785945.1 Akkermansia sp. | reverse complement strand
ATTCGTGCCTTCCTCCGCACCCTGGGCAAGAAACTTTGGAAGGACCGCGAAACCTTCCTAAATCATCTGCGTAAATCTGCGTCATCTGCGGATAAAAATCCCCGCCTGAGCGCCCCGGAACTCAAGGCCGTGCTCGCCGCCCTCGGCGAGCGCGACGACACCGCTGAAATCTGCCGCGACCGCGACGGCCAGCCCGAGCCGGACGCCGCCCTGCGCGACACCGAGACCGTGCCACTCAAGGAAAGCATCGAGGCCTACTTCAAACGCGAGGTGCTGCCCCACGTGCCCGATGCGTGGATCGACACCACCGAGACCAAAGTCGGCTACGAAATCCCACTCAACCGCCACGAGCCGCCGCGCACGCTGGAAGTCATCGAGACCGATCTCAAGCGCCTCGAAGACGACATCATGAAATTGCTCAAGGAGGTCACGACGTAAAATTCTCACTGCAAAACATGAAAACTGAACTCGTCCAAACCCTCACCCTCACCTTTGAAGCCCACGCTCAGCAGACCGAGGGTAGTGTGGAATACTGGCTGGCACGTGACATTCAATACCTCCTCGGTTACGCCAAATGGGACAATTTTCTCAACGTCGTCTCCAAGGCCAAAACCGCCTGCGAAGTCTCAGGCCACAAGGTTTCCGACCATTTTGCCGACGTCGGGAAAATGGTTGATCTGGGCTCGGGGAGCCAGCGCGAGGTGGACGACCTTATGCTCACCCGCTACGCCTGCTATCTCGTCGCCCAGAACGGCGATCCGAAGAAACAGGAAATCGCGTTTGCGCAAACGTATTTTGCCGTCCAGACCCGTCGGGCCGAATTGATTGAACAACGGCTACTTGAAGCGGAATGCGTCTCCGCTCGTCACAAGCTCTCCGCCACAGAAAAGGAACTCTCCCTGGTCATCTACGAGCAGACTGGCGGTGAGGATAATTTTGCCCTCATTCGCAGCAAGGGCGACCAAGCCCTGTTCGGCAAAAGCACCCAGGCCATGAAAGCTCAGTGGCAAGTGCCGGACAATCGCCCGCTGGCCGATTTTGCCCCCACCATTATTTTGAAAGCCAAGGATTTCGCGGCAGAGATCACCATCTTCAATGCCCGAGAACACGGGATGAAATGCGAATCCGCCATATCCAGCGAACACATTACGAACAACCACGCCGTGCGCAAGACCCTGCTCGAACGCGGCATCCGGCCGGAAAGCCTGCCCGCTGTCGAGGACGTGAAAAAGGTCGAACGCCGCCTTGCCTCGGAAGTAAAGAAATCCCTAAAAAGCCCGCACGCTTTGCCGTCGGAGGAATAACCATGACGCAAGAATGTCCCGACCCAACGAACAAGGATTCCTTGACGCTACAGTTAGGGGATTTGCTGCGGGATGTCACAACGTGAAGCTCCCAGCCTACCCACGCACGAAACCCAGCGGCGTCGAATGGCTCGGCGACGTGCCGGAGCATTGGGAGGTGAAGCGGCTGAAAACGTCCGCGACATGTTGGGTGAGCAACGTGGACAAAGTTCCCGCCGAAGGTGAACTGCCGGTGCGGCTGTGCAACTACACCGACGTTTACTACCATGACCACATCACACCGGACATGGATTTGATGGAAACCACGGCCACTGCGGATGAAATCCGACGCCTCGGTCTGCGAGTGGGCGATGTCGTCATCACTAAAGACTCCGAAGGATGGAGCGACATCGCAGTTCCCGCGTTGGTGAAGAAGACCGCGCCCGACTTGGTCTGCGGCTACCACCTCGCCATCATTCGCTCCCACCCGAAAGCCCTCTTCGGGGATTACCTGCTCCGGGCTTTTCAGTCATGCGCCGTCAATCAGCAGTTCCAAGTCGCTGCCAGTGGTGTTACGCGCTACGGCCTACCCAAAGCTTCCATCGGTGATGCGTGGATTCCGCTGCCCGAACCTTCCGAGCAACGGGCCATCGCGGCGTTTCTGGACCGGGAGACGGGGCGGGTGGATCGGTTGGTGGCGAAGAAGCGGGAGTTGATCGAGCGGCTGAAGGAGAAGCGCACCGCGCTCATCTCCCGCACCGTCACCCGCGGTTTACCCACCGAAGCCGCGGCGAGGGCGGGCCTCCCGACGAACCCGCCCCTCAAACCTTCTGGCATAGAATGGCTCGGCGACATCCCGAAGCATTGGGAAGTGAAGCGGCTGAGTTATCTAGCCATGCTCAAAAGCGGCGAAAATATCACATCCGAGATGATCGCGGAGGGTGGAAACTATCCGGTGTATGGCGGCAACGGATTTCGAGGAAACTATTATGAATTTACACATCGCGGGCACTTCATTTTGATCGGACGACAAGGCGCACTTTGCGGCAATATCAACTACGGCAACGGCGAGTTCTGGGCTTCGGAACACGCTCTCGTGGTGTTGCCGCTGACGAAGTTCGCAGTTGTCTGGATGGGCGAGTTGTTGAGGGCAATGAACCTTGGCCAGTACTCGGTGACCGCAGCGCAGCCCGGCATCGCTGCGGAGGTTATTCGCGGACTACGCATCCCCGTCCCACCCCTCCCCGAACAAGCCGCCATCGCCGGGTATCTGGACTTGGAGACGGCGAAGCTGGACGCGCTTCTGGGGAAGGTGGAGGAGGCAGTGGAGCGGTTGCAAGAATACCGCACTGCCCTCATCACCGCAGCCGTCACCGGCAAGATTGATGTGCGGAGCGAGGTTGCCTTGCGCACAGGGAAACAAGTAACCTTTCTCAGCACATGAGCTACCGAGAGCCATTGCCCGAAGGATGCCCACCCAACGTCGCTGAGGAAATCTCCGCGCCACGGGAGGTCTTTCGCATGGTCCGGAACAGCCCACCGACAGAGGATGACTTCAGGTCCCAGCGAGCCGAAAAGCCGCTGGCGATTTTTCAGGTTTCCGAATGTCAGGCTCGCGGACTGTCGGTATTTTTCGAACGTCGAGATACGGAACAGGCGCTGAAGCTTCCGAGGTTGCGCGGGCGTTTGATTTGCCGTCTGCGACTGGAAGCGGGCGCTGGTCGGATCCAGCCGACGTTTCAGCCTAGTCATCACACTTGGTGGCCGCTGGCGGACTTCGACATTCTGGCGCATTGTGGAGTGGAAACCGCATGAAAACCATCCAGCACACCACCACGCTCTTCTATTTAGACGGTCCGCAGGTCTTCGAGGCCCGCGATGCCATCGGTGGACATTACGTGGGCGTGATGGTTGAGCCGCAGCAAGGGCGGGATCGCTATCTCGTGGCGGGAGTCGCGCCCGAGCGGTTGCGCCAATTTCGCTCCGGAACACTAGATCTCAGGTCCTTGCTGGCCGAGGCCGATGGAGAGGAATGGTATCTGGCGGCAACGGCGGTCGGCCTGGATCAACCATTGGCACTCGTGCCGCAGGGATCGTCGTTGATGGATAGCGGCCTTCTTCCGGACGCGGGATTCGTGTTGCATGATCGACCCGCGGACGAACTCGCGCTTAAGGAGGCGCGGGAGCGCAATAACCTCGTTCTCGAACTTGCCGCAGATCCACCGGAGGCGGCAACTGAGCATCGTATCCGGGTGGGCACGCTCATCGGGTTGCTGGGCCACGTCCAGACCATGGTCAAGCACGCTTACGGAGCGGCGTTGCGTGAACTGTCGCCCGATAGGCGACGAGTGATTGACAAGACGGATGCCCACTTGATGGACGTGGTCGTTCCGGCGGCGTCTGGGTCGTTTCGGGTCGTTCTGGAAGCGGCCAAGACGCCGGACATGCTTGGCCAGAACGAACTGGCCCGTGCGCTGCAACGCGTGGATGTGTTGTTCGAAAACGCCGGAAATCCCCAAAAGGCGCTGGCCACCGTGAAGGCGCATCGCGGGCATTTGGCGGGCGCTTATCTACGCCTCCTGCGATTCCTGGTGCAGCACAAGACCGGACTGCGTTACTCGTGGGCCGAGCCAGGTTTTGCCAAGCCCAACTCTCGCGCAGTCGCGGAAGCCGAGGCCGGGCCGTTGGTGGATGTGCTGTCGGGTGTGTCTAACCTCGGCAGTGAATCGATCACACTGGTGGGAGACTTCGAGAAGATGAACCGTGGGGCTGGAAGTTGGGGCATACTTACTGATGATGGGTTGTGTTCCGGCAAAGTCCGGGAGGGAGGTCCAAGCTTGGATGGTTTGAAGACCGGAGCGCGTTACAAGTTTTCCTGCATCGAGGAGATTGAAGAGATCGAAGGCACAGGACGTGAGCTGCGGACCTTCTATTTGATTGAGCACGAACCCGCGTAATCGGGGTGCGATTCGTATTTGATGGCCTATTGATTCCATGCCCTCAACCATCGAAAACGACTTCGAAACGTACGTTGAGGCCGTCCCGCTGGAGCGTGGCGGCTGGAAGTCCGGCAGGAACCCGGTTGCAGGAATCTCCCACGGCCCTCATCCCCGCCGCCGCCCCTGCGAGGAAGGCCGCGCTCGACGACGGTGTCGGGCTAAAGTAATTTTTACTGAATGAGTCGCGTGGCCCTCAACAGAGACCTCATTCGCTGGGCGGTGGACCGCTCCGGTCAGGAGGAGTCTGCCTTGGTGGAGCGGTTTCCCAAACTGCCGCAATGGGAATCCGGAGAGGTGCAGCCCACCTTCAAGCAGTTGGAGAATTTCGCCAGAGCCACGTTGACGCCGTTCGGCGCGTTCTTCCTCCCCACGCCACCGGAGGAGCAGTTACCCGTCCCGGATTTCCGCACGATGC
>JAYVWQ010000229.1:0-8615 GCA_043785945.1 Akkermansia sp. | reverse complement strand
CCGTGTCGCGGCCCACGCCGTGGTTGACGATGGTGTTGTTGTTCCCGACCACGTAGTTGTTCACGATGGTGGTGTTGCGATAAACATTGACCACCTGCGTGCGCGGCACGAAATGGCGGCGGGGGTTGTAGTCACAGAAATTTCCCACGCTCACGAACGAGTAGTGGAAGGCGCTGAGGCCGAATTCAAAACCTATGCCCACATGGCTGCCGTAGTAGCTGAAGCCCACGCCACTGACGTAACGGGCTTCCGGCGGCAAAGGGGCCCACCCGCAGTAGTCCCCTTGGGAACGCCAGCTCACCCACGACGGTCCCCAAGCCAGACCCGGTGCCCAGAGCCAGCCGGAGCCAGCATGATGATACCAGCGGCCGTAGTGAAACGCGGCCCAGCCCCAAGAGTAGTCCGAGTTCCAATACCAGCCGTTGTCCGACCAGTACCAACGCCCGCTGTCGCAATAGGGTCGCCACGCCGGGGCCGACACCGCCACGGTGGGCTGCCAGCACCAGCCGTAGGTGGAGAGATAAACCCAACTGCCATACGGCGAGAGCGCATCATAAAACTGCGTGACCTCCGGCGCGCTCGGCGGCGGCGTGCTGGCAACGCGCGCTGATGCGGCGGGCGGGGCCGGGTTCACGGGCAGGGGTTCTGGCACGTTGGAGACGACTTGGGTTTGCACCGGCGCGACAGGAGCCGCCGCAGCTGCGCTGGAATCGTGCTTCAACATGGACGTAATCACGTTCTCCGACACGCCGAGGTCCTTGAGGTAAAGAATTTGATCCGCGCCCAGTTGAAAAGCGCCGGAGAACTTATCGACGTAGGCGAATATCACTTCTTCGCCGACTCCGGCCTGCGCGAGTTTCACCACTTCGCCGAGTCCAGGGGACAACGCGATGCTGGCCGGAGGGTTCGCCGGTGGAATGCGCTCCCCAATGATGGGTGTTTCAGCCGGAACCGGTGCGACCGGATCTCCCCCGGCCGAAGCAACGGGAGCGGGGGGAGCCGCCCCGACGTTGTGCGCCATAAGCACGGGTGCGGCAGGGGGAGCGTTCACTGCGGTGGGTTGTTCGGCGGAAGGCCGGGCGCAACCGAGGAAAAAAGCCAGCCCAGCCACCAACCCCACCCTGCACTGCCGGACGATCAAGGTTTTCATAAACTTTCTTTTTGTGGCTCCGTAGCCTTCACGGCCCGGAGCGGTTTTGTGTTCAGCTTATCGACTAGGGGGCTGTCTGCGCTATTCAGTAGCCCGCAAACACCCACAATCAAAGGCTTTGAACGGCTTTTGGGCTGGAACGAGTACGGATTCGCCGGGGATTAAGAACGCTTTGTAGGCGAAACACTGAGACTGGCCTGCCGCGCCCGTTGACAGCGCGAGCTGCGCTTCTACATTTCGCCCCGCATGTCGAAACGGTCCACGCCCGCAGTCATCCGCCTTCGCGGTGTCCGTCATCACAACCTCAAGAACTTCAACCTCGATCTGCCCGTCGGGAAATTAATCGTCGTGACCGGCTTGAGCGGCTCGGGCAAAAGTTCCCTGGCATTCGACACGCTCTTCGCCGAGGGACAGCGGCGTTACATTGAAACCTTCTCCCCCTACGCGCGCCAGTTTTTCGACCGCATGGACAAGCCGCAGGTCGATCGCATCGAGGGCATCCCCCCCGCCATCGCCATCGAGCAGCGCAACGCCGTGAAATCGACGCGCTCGACCGTGGGCACCATGACCGAGCTGACCGACTACATGAAGCTGCTCTGGCCGCACCTCGCCACATTGCATTGCCGGAAGTGCGGCGAGCCGGTGCGGAAGGAATCGCCCAGCGTGGTGTGGGAACGGGTGATGGCGGATGGCGAATTGCCGATTGCAGATTCAGAGAAGGCGCGCGAAGTCCTGATCTGTTTTGAAATTCCGCTGTCGGGAAAAATGCCCGTGGCCGAATCGCTGGCACTCATCGCCAAACAGGGCTACCAGCGCTTGTTGGTGAACGGAGGCGTGCTGCGCATCGAGGACGCACTCAGCGCATCCGCCATCCACCATCTGCAATCCGCAATCACGGTGGTTCAAGACCGGATCAAACCCACGCCAGAGAACCGCGCGCGCTTCGTCGAAGGCTGCGAGCAGGCGTTCCATTTCGGCAAAGGCAAACTCGCGATTCATTTCCTGGAGGCCACCGGTTCGTCCTTCGTCATCCGCCATTCGTCCTTGTTCTCCAATCGCTTCCACTGCGCGACCTGCGACCTCGACTACCGCGAGCCGTCGCCCGCGCTCTTCAGTTTCAACCACCCGCTCGGTGCGTGCCCGAGTTGCAAGGGCTTTGGGCGCATCATCACCATTGATTATCAGCGCGCCATCCCGGACCGCTCCAAGACGCTGGCCGGCGGCGCGGTCAAGCCGTGGCAGGTCGGGCACGGACTGCAATCGCAGAACGATCTTCAGCGCATGAGCCGGGCGCGCGGCCTGCCGATGAATGTGCCGTTCGCCAAACTTTCCGTGGAGGAACAACGCATGGTCATCGACGGCGATCCGGATTACGGCACGGACGAGGAGCACGAGTGGCCGCGCGCGTGGTACGGCGTGAAGGGCTATTTCCGCTGGCTGGAATCGAAGGCCTACAAGATGCACGTCCGCGTTTTGCTGGCGCGGTATCGCGCCTATGCGATGTGCCCGGATTGTCACGGCCAGCGTTTTCAGTCCGAGTCGCTGCTGCACCGGTTTCGCGGACGCACGCTCGCGGACTTCTACCAACTTTCCGTGCGGGATGCGCTGGCCTTCGTCGATGAACTCAAAACGGGAGCCAAGGAAGGTGCGGCGAACGCCACCGATCCCTTTCGATTCGCCTTTCAGGAAGTGCGCGCGCGGCTGCATTACCTCGACGAAGTCGGGCTGGGCTACCTCACGCTCGACCGCGCCACGCGTTCGCTCTCCGGCGGTGAAACGGAGCGGGTGAATCTCACCACCTGCCTCGGCACCAAGCTGGTCAACACGCTCTACGTGCTGGATGAGCCGAGCGTGGGACTGCATTCGCGGGACACGGGGCGGCTCGTGAAAATTCTCCAGGCGCTGCGCGATCTCGGCAACACCGTCGTCGTGGTCGAGCACGAGCCGGCGGTGATGCGCGCGGCCGATTACATCGTGGATCTGGGGCCGGGCCACGGGGAGAGCGGCGGACAGATTGTTTATGCGGGCACGTTCGCGGGCGTGTTGCGCGACGCTGGTTCCCTTACCGGGAAATATCTTTCCGGGCGGACGAAGATCGAAAGCCGCCCGCCGCGCGTGGTTGATGAAACGACCCCACGACTGCGGGTGGAGCAGGCGAATCTGCACAACCTGAAGAACGTGACCGTGGAGGTGCCGTTGAACCGTTTCGTCTGTCTCACCGGGGTGAGTGGTTCGGGCAAGACTACCCTGGCGCGCGACATTTTATTTCCGCTGTTGGAAGAGAAGCTGGGCGAGAAGGCTGCACCTGCTGCCGCCGAGGATTCCGCTGAGACCGAGCAGGACGAATCCGAGTCAGCGATTGAGCATCCACCCTCGGCCACGCTCTCCGGCCACGACTCGCTGGGCGAAGTGGTGATGGTCGATCAGTCGGCGCTGGGCCGCACGCCGCGTTCCAATCCCATCGTCTATGTCGGCGCGTTCGAGCCGGTGCGCGAACTCTTCGCCCTGACCGAAGCGGCGCGGCAACGCGGGCTGAACGCCAGCGCCTTCAGTTTCAATTCCAGCCAGGGACAGTGCGGCAAATGTCGCGGCGCGGGCTTTGAAAAGATTGAGATGCAATTTCTCAGCGACGTGTTTGTGACCTGCCCTGAATGCGCCGGGCGGCGGTATCGGGAGCATATTCTGGAAGTAAAAATCCAAAGTCCAAAGTCCAAGGCCCAAGGTCGGGAATGGTCGATTGCCGACCTGCTCGACGCGACGATTGATGAGGTGGTGGCATTCTTGGGCGAGATGCCGGATTCGCGCCATCGTGGCCGCGCCCTCCACGGGTTAAAGCTGTTGCAAGATGTTGGTCTCGGCTACTTGCGGGCGGGTCAACCCATCAACACCTTGTCCGGCGGCGAGAGTCAGCGGCTGAAGCTGGTCAGTCATCTGGCCGAGTCCGGCGCTCCACTCTCCACGCCCCACTCTCCACTCAAGAAGCTCTTTATATTCGACGAGCCGACGACCGGCCTGCACTTCGACGACGTCCGGGTGCTGGTGGAAGTGTTTCAACGGCTGGTCGAGGACGGCCATTCGATCCTCGTCATCGAGCACAATCTGGAACTGATCCGATGCGCGGACTGGGTGATTGATCTCGGCCCGGACGCAGGCGACCGAGGTGGAGAAGTGGTGGCAGCCGGCCCACCGAAAGCAGTGGCGAAGAACCAGCGAAGTCTGACTGGGCGGGCGCTGGCCGGGACGGCGTGAATCACGGCCGGCGACGCAAAGAAAAACGCCGCACCAGTCTGGTGCGGCGTGGGAGAAAATTTCGCCAAGGAAAAACTACGGCGCGGAATAATTGCGGCCGGTGGGCGGGATTTCCGCCGTTTGCGCGGGGCCGATTTCACCGGGCGTGCCGCCACCGGGAACGAAGGGCGGGAGTTGCACGGGCACCACGGCGGCGCTCGCGGTGAGCTTGGTGCTCATGGTGGTGGAGGTTTCTTGGGCGAGCAGCGATTCCGGCGTCACCTTGGAATGGCGAGCCACGGCCGCGAGCAGGTCATCGGTGTGCTTGAGCACCAGGGCGAGGGAGGCGGTGCGTTTGGCGGCGGCGAAGTCCGCCTGGGAACGAGCCACCAGCGGCTGGAGCGCGGGCACAGCCGTGGTGATGGCCGGGATGATTTTGCCGGAAGCCGATGAGGTGGCCTGGGAGGCGGCGACACCAATTTTATCAAAGGAGGTCGGAGACGCCTGGCACATGGCGCGGACAATGGCTTCCATTTCGGACGGCGCGGCACTGACGGCAGCCTTGGCAATGGCGGCAGCCATCTTGGGCTGGAGCTTGACCGCAGTGGCGGCGGCGGTGGCGGCGGTCTCGGGCGAAGATTTCGCCACGGAGCCAACCACGAGCGGAGCCGAGGGCGCGCTCACGGTGACGGCGGCGGTCACAGCGTCAGCGGCGGCGGCCACCCGCGCGCCGGCTTTTTCGGCGGCGACGAGGCGGGCGGTTTCGCGCGCGATCTGCGGGACACGCACGGTGCGAAGCTGCGCTTGATAGGCGATCACGCGCGCCTCATCGGCGCGGGTGGTGACCGCAAACAAGGCGGAGAGAGAAATGACGGTCAACAAGGTATTTGATTTCATGGGCGGTCCTATATTTATGACCTCATGACTATGCACCGGGGGGCGCGGTCCGGTCAACTTGGATTTATGCCGGGGCGGGACTGCATGTACGGCTGCTTTCCCGTGCCCCTTGAGTAGGTTTCAAGAGGGAAAGAGGCGGATCAATTAGCCAGTTACTGCCGCTTCCCTTTTTTTCATCCCTCGGTTAAATAATCTGCACGCAAAAAACTTTATGAAACATTTCGCCGCTCTCATTCCTGTCTTCGCCTTCATGCTCTCGGCTGTTCACGCCGTGGACTGGGTCACATACGAAGGCCAGGCCGGTCCCGGCAAGGGCAAGCACATCGTCCTGCTGGCCGGCGACGAGGAGTATCGTTCGGAGGAGGCCATGCCGCAGCTCGCGAAGATTCTGGCCCAGCGCCACGGCTTCACCTGCACGGTGCTGTTCTCCGTGGACACGAATGGCGTCATTGATCCCAACGCCGGGGGCAGCCTCACCCATCCCGAGGCGCTCGACACCGCTGACGCCCTCGTGATGTCGCTGCGCTTCCGGCATTGGAACGCCGACGCGATGAAACGCTTTGCCGGGGCGGTCAACCGAGGCGTTCCGATCATTGCGCTGCGCACCAGCACGCACGCTTTCAACGGGCTGCCCAAGGGCAGTCCGTGGGAGAAATGGAATTACGGCAGCAAAGGAGGCTTCGGCAAACAGGTGCTCGGCGAAACTTGGGTCTCGCACTGGGGCAACCACAAGAAGGAAGCCACGCGCGGCGTCATTGAAGCCTCGGCCAAAAGCGACCCCATCCTGCGCGGCGTCGAGGACCTCTTCGGCACCACCGATGTGTATGAAGCCGCCCCACCGGCGGACGTGAAAATTTTGGTGCGCGGCCAGGTGCTCAAAGGCATGAAGCCCACGGATGAACCGGCGGATTACAAAAAGAAAACGGCCGCCAAGGTGGAGCAGGGTGTGAACGAACCGATGATGCCCATCGCTTGGACGCGTGAGCACAAGAACGAGTCCGGCCAGGTGAACAAAATCCTTTGCACCACGATGGGCGCAGCCACGGATTTGGAGAACGAAGGTCTTCGTCGCCTCGTGGTCAACGGTGTCTATTGGGGGCTGGGCCTCACCGTCCCGGCCAAGGCGAAGGTGGATCTAGTCGGCGAATACAAGCCCACCGTGTATGGCTTTGGCGGAGGCAAAAAGGGCACGAAGCCCTCGGATTACGAATTGAAGTAGCCGCCCGGACTACTCTTTGGGCCGCGTCATCTGGAAAGTTCCCCGGTCGTACTTCGAGTCGTAGGTGGAGAAGAAATTCGTCGGGTTGGCGTGGCCTTCATATTTGTAAAGGCCACCGGCCAGCCAGCCCAAGTCGGCTTCGCCTCGAAACCCCGCAGTGTCCGCGTCCGGCTGCGGGCGCAACGGCACGGTGTAGCTGAAGGTCAGCACTCGCTCATACGTGGCCCGGTAGCGCGCGTCGAATCCCCCGTCCGTCCGCTTCGTGACGAGGCAGCGCAGCGCGCCGCGATGTCCATTGGCCGTGCTGATCCAGCTCCCGTCCCAGCGTCCCGTGATGTCGTTGGTGGGCGTGGGCTGTTTCGCCGCCTGCCGCCAGTCGTAGGTGAACGTCGAACACCCGCAAAAAAATGCGGCCATGCCGAGGGCGAACAGAAGAGAAACCGGACGCAAAGACTTGTCTCGCATGGGCGGAATTTAAGAATCCGCCGGGTTTGCGCCAGTGGGAAAATTCTGCGGACGTCGGTCGAGATCAATGACGCATGGCGGAGCAAAAAGACTGGAACCAGGGTTGGCAAGAACCGCGGGACTGTTCTACTTTCCAGAGCAAGCAACACCCATGACCATTGCCATGAAATCATATACGCGTCTCTTCCTGGCGTCGTTCACGAGTCTCATCTTGCTCGGGGCCGATGCGCGACTGCGGGCCGGGACCACGTTGCTGCCCTTCAACTCGGAATGGAGATACTTCGATTTCGGCTACCAGCCGGCCCCGGATTGGTTCAGCCCCTTCTTCGATGACAGCGCGTGGAATCTGGGTCTGGGCCAGTTCGGCTACGGCGATGGCGACGAGGCCACCGTGGTCAGCTACGGAGCGGACGATGAAAACAAGTACGTCACCACGTATTTTCGCACCCTGGTTTATATCGACGATCCTGGTGATTACGCGTCTCTCTCCTTCAACCTGCTCCGCGACGACGGGGCGGTGGTGTATCTGAATGGCAGCGAGATTTTCCGCAGCAACATGCCTGCGGACCCCATCACCTACGGCACCTATGCGGCCAGCCGCCTGACCTATCCGGCCGAGGTCGGGATCGAAGTAGTGACGCTGGCTCCGTCGCAGTTTATCCCGGGCAATAATTTAATCGCGGTTGAAGTTCACCAGTTTGAACCGACCAGCCCCGACTTGAGTTTCGACCTGGCGCTGATTGGCAATTCTCCCCCCGTGGGCGTCTCGGTCACGCGCGGGCCGTATCTGCAAGTGGGCACGTCGAGCAACCTCGTGGTGCGCTGGCGCACCAGCGCCCCGGCGGATACGCGCGTGCGGTACGGCACCAACTTGACCAACTTGAATCAAATCGCCAGCAGTGGCGCGCTCGTCACTGATCACGAGGTCAAACTGCCGGGACTCTTGCCGGACACGAAATACTTTTATGACGTCGGCACCACGGCCCAGAAGCTGGCCGGGGACGGCACGTATTACTTCGTCTCATCTCCCCCGCCCGGCCCCGCCCGCCCGACGCGCATCTGGGCCATCGGCGATTTCGGCACGGGATCCGCCGCGCAGTTAAACGTGCGGAACGCCTATCAGAATTTCACCGGCGCGCGGAACACGGACGTGTGGCTGATGCTGGGCGACAACGCGTATTATACCGGCCAGGATTCCGAGTATCAGGCGTTCGTCTTTAACATTTACCCGGAGCTGCTCCGCCGCACCGTGGTCTGGCCCACCGTGGGCAACCACGAGACGAGTTTTTCGCAGGTGCTGACCGACGCCTGGGATTACTACGCCATTTTCACCATGCCCACGGTGGGGCAGGCGGGCGGCGTCCCCTCGGGCACGGAGCACTACTACTCCTACGACTACGCGAACATCCACTTCATCTGCCTCGACTCGATGACCGCCGTTTTCCGCCAGCCCAACGGGGCCATGGCGCAGTGGCTCAAGGCTGACCTCGCCGACACGACGCGCGACTGGATCATCACCTACTTTCACCATCCGCCCTACACCAAGGGTTCCCACAACTCGGATGCGGAATCCGACCTCATCCAGATGCGCGGCAACATCCTGCCCATCTTGGAATCCTACGGCGTGGACTTGGTGCTCTCCGGGCACAGCCACTC
>JAYVWQ010000228.1:0-2157 GCA_043785945.1 Akkermansia sp. | reverse complement strand
CCAGGTCGGCGCGTCGTTCTCGTCCGCCTCGCGCGCCGTTTTGAAATCAATTTCACCCACCCGGCGCGAAATCGTATCGCCGAACGCCACCAAGGCGATCACGAGCAGCAGCGCTGGCCCGGCCAGTATCAGCAAACGGCGGCGTTTATTCATGACGAGGAGCGGCTCATGGAATCAATGCGGCGAGTATCGCCAACCGGCGAAGCAAGGCAAGCGGCGCGGTGGACGTGCGAAGGTGGTAGGACTTGTCGCGCTGCGACAAGTGGCGCCGCGCAGAGCGGCGCAATGAACTTGCCAGATAGGCTCTTCACACCGGGCCTTCCTCGAACCGCCCGCTCTGCGCGGGCGGAGTAGTCGCAGCGCGACCACTGCTACCATTCATTGCCCCTCAAACCACCACGATGTTCACCAGCTTCTTCGGCACCACGATGACCTTCTTCACCGTCTTGCCGGCTAGGAACTGCTGCGCCTTCTCCGCTTGCAACGCGGCGGCTTCGATCTCCGGCTGCGTTGCCGTGGCGGCCATGCGGATCACATCGCGCAGCTTGCCGTTGACCTGCACCGGAATTTCCAGCGTGTCCTCGACGAGCAGCGCGGGGTCGTGCTTCGGCCAGGGCGCGTAGCTCAGAGCCTGTTCCGCACTCCGCACCCCGCACTCCGCGTTCAACTTCTCCCAAAGCTCCTCCGCGATGTGCGGCGCGAAGGGCTGGAGCAGAATCAAAAACTCGCGCAGCACCGAGGCGGGTTTTGTCTCCCACGCCAGCGCATCATTCACGAAAACCATCATGGCCGAGATCGCCGTGTTGAAGCGCAGGCCATCGAGGTCTTCGGTGACTTTCTTGATGCAGGCGTGCAGCACCTTGAGCTGTTCCTTCGTCGGCTCGGTGTCGCGGACGGCGGCGTTGAGTTTGATCAACTTCAACAGCCCCGGCTGCTGCGCCGCATCCGCCGTGGTCGAGGCTTGCTCGAATTCCACTTCGCTCGATTCATCCACGAACAGTCGCCAGACACGGCCGAGGAATTTATAGACACCGCTCACGCCTTGCGTGTTCCACGGCTTCACCATTTCCAGCGGACCCATGAACATTTCGTAGAGGCGGAAGGCGTCCGCGCCAAACTCGTTCAAGACATCATCGGGATTGACGGTGTTGCCGCGCGACTTGGACATCTTCTGCCCGTCCTCGCCGAGGATGAGTCCCTGGTTGACCAGCTTGTAGAATGGCTCCGGCGTGGAGACATGGCCGAGGTCGAACAGCACCTTATGCCAGAAGCGCGCGTAGAGGAGATGCAACACCGCGTGCTCGGTGCCGCCGACGTAAAGATTCACTCCCGGCGTCTTGCTCGCGGAATCCATCCAGTAGCGTTCCACTTCCGGCGCGACAAAGGCGTTCGGATTCTTCGCATCAAGATAGCGCAGGTAATACCAGCAACTGCCCGCCCACTGCGGCATGGTGTTGACCTCGCGCACCGCGCCATCGGGCAGCGTGACCCAATCCTTCGCGCGCGCGAGCGGCGGCTGGCCGTCGGGCGTGGGCTTGTAATCGTCGAGCGGCGGCGGGAGCAGGGGCAGCGCGCTTTCGGGCAGCGCCTCGTGGTAAAGATTCCCGCTCGCGTCGCGCTTCCAGATGATGGGGAACGGCTCGCCCCAATACCGCTGCCGGCTGAACAGCCAGTCGCGCAGCTTGTAGTTGATGGTCTTCTTGCCGAGGTCTTTCGCTTCGAGCCAGGCGGTGATTTTCGCTTTGGCTTCGGCGGTGGGGAGACCGTTGAGGAAGTCTGAATCAACTGCGACGCCGTCACCGAGAAAACCAATGGAATCCTTCCCCTCCGGAGCTTGCACTACGACGCGAACCGGCAAGTCAAACTTGCGGGCGAACTCCAGGTCGCGCGCATCGTGTCCCGGCACCGCCATGATCGCGCCAGTGCCATAGCTGGCCAGAACGTAGTCGGCGATCCAGATGGGAATCTTCTCTCCGTTCACTGGATTGATGGCGAAGGCGCCGGTGAACACCCCGGTCTTCTCCTTCGCCAGTTCAGTGCGTTCAAGGTCGCTCTTGCCGGCGGCGAACTGCTGATACTGCTTCACGGCTTCGCGCTGCTCCGGTGTCACGATCTCAGTGAGCAGCTTGTGCTCGGGCGACAGCACCATGTAGGTCG
>JAYVWQ010000227.1:0-10117 GCA_043785945.1 Akkermansia sp. | reverse complement strand
CGAGAAGCACGAGCTCTCGCACCTCTACGAGGCCAAGATCAAAAACATGGGCAACGCCGGGCGCAACGGCGGCGAGTATTACACCCCGCGCCCGCTCATTCGCGCCATCGTCGCCGTCACCGCGCCCCGGCTCGGCGAGACCATCTGCGATCCCGCCGTCGGCTCGGCCGGCTTCCTCTGCGAGTCGTTCGATTACCTCAGGGCGAAAAATCCCAAGCGCACCGTCGCGCAGGATCGTTTCCTCCAGGAGCGCACCTTCTACGGGAAGGAAAAGAAGTCCCTGGCCTACGTCATCGCGATCATGAACATGATCCTGCACGGCATCGAGGCGCCCAACGTCATTCACACCAACACGCTCGCCGAGAATCTCGCCGACGTACAGGAGAAGGACCGCTTCCACATCGTGGTCGCCAATCCGCCCTTCGGCGGCAAAGAGCGCAAGGAAGTGCAGCAAAACTTCCCCATCCGCACCGGCGAGACCGCGTTCCTCTTCCTCCAGCACTTCATCAAAATCCTCAAGGCCGGCGGTCGCGGCGGCGTCGTCATCAAGAACACCTTCCTCTCCAACACCGACCACGCCTCCGTCAGCCTGCGCCAGAAGCTCCTCGAAGAATGCAATCTCCACACCGTGCTCGACTGCCCGGGCGGCACGTTCATCGGCGCGGGCGTCAAGACGGTCGTGCTCTTCTTTGAGAAAGGCACGAAGACGCGCAAGGTGTGGTTCTACCAGCTCGACCCCGGCCGCAACCTGGGGAAGACCAACCCGCTCAACGACGCCGACCTCGCCGAGTTCATCGCGTTGCAAAAGACCAAAGCCGACTCGCCCAAAAGCTGGAGCGTGGACGTGGCGGCCATCGACCCGAAGACCTTCGACCTCTCCGTGAAGAACCCGAACGGCGGCGAGGAAATCGCGCATCGCAGCCTCGAGGCCATCATGAGTGAGATCGCCGCGCTGGACGCCGAGAGCGCGGAAGTGCTGGGCAATATCAAGGCGCTGCTATGAAGAAGGCGTGGGAAACCAAAGAACTCGCTGCGGTGTCAGCCATTAACTACGGCTACACGGAAAGCGCGTCCCGCGAGCCAGTCGGCCCGCGATTTCTCCGCATCACGGACATTCAGGACGACAGCGTTGATTGGGAAAGCGTGCCCTACTGCAAAATCGAAAAAGCCGACCTTCCAAAATACCGTTTGGCCAGCGGTGACATTGTTTTTGCGCGAACCGGGACGACGACAGGCAAGAGCTTCCTTGTGGATGAACCGCCCGAGGCAGTGTTCGCGTCGTATTTGATTCGACTCCGTTTGCTCGACAAAAAATTACTGCCGGAATTTGTCCTGCTGTTCTTCCAGACCGCTGGCTACTGGCAGTCCATCAAAGACGGTTCATCGGGTAGCGCACAAGGCGGGTTCAACGCGACCAAGCTTGGCGCTCTCACGATTCCCGTCCCCCCGCTCTCCGAACAGCAGCGGATCGTCGGCCTGCTCGACGAAGCGTTTGCGGGCCTCGCCACCGCCCAAGCCAACGCCGAAAAGAACCTCCAAAACGCCCGCGCCCTCTTCGAAAGCCACCTCCAATCCGTCTTCACCCAGCGCGGCCCGGGGTGGGTGGAGAAGTCACTTGGCGAGCTTTCGCAGTTTAAGAACGGGCTGAACTACAACAAAAGCAGCGGCGGGCAGACCTTGCCGGTGGTCGGCATAGCCGACTTTCAAGACAACTACTTCGTGCCGCTCTCTGAATTGCAGTCGGCGACGATCGATGGAGACCTTGCCGACAACTACGCAATTCAGCAGAATGACATTTTGACCGTTCGCTCCAATGGCAGCAAACATCTCGTCGGCCGGTGTATGCTCGTAGGAGATGTTGACGAAGTGGTGTCATATTCAGGCTTTATCATTCGCATTCGCTTCGATGCCAAGAACATCTTCCCGCAGTTCCTGCTGCATTTCATGAAGTGCCAAGTCACACGCGACATCCTTACCGCAGGCGGTGGCGGCGCGAACATCACGAACATCAATCAGGAGAAGCTTTCGTCTCTTCTCGTTCCTCTCCCACCTTACAAGATTCAAGCCAAGCTTGCCGCTGCACTGGATTCCCTCCGCGAAGAAACCCAACGCCTCGCCCGCCTCTACGAGCGGAAGCTCGCCGCGCTGGAGGCGTTGAAGAAGTCGCTCCTGCACCAAGCCTTTTCAGGTAATCTCTGAGCCATGTCTGTGAACCTCAATCCAGAGAAAGCGCTGATTTTCCGCATCGTGCATGTGGCGAATGTGCCGTGGATTCTGGAGCATGGCATGCATTGCCGCAGTGCGGCCAATCAAGACCCGAACTACGTCAACATCGGGAGCGCATCGCTGATTGATAAACGGTCGCGACGGGTCGTGCCGATTCCGCCCGGCGGCACGTTGAGCGATTATGTGCCGTTCTATTTCACGCCGTTCTCGATCATGATGTTCAACATCAAGACGGGCTACGGCGGCATCACCAAGCGGGACAACAAGGACATCATCATTTTCGTGTCCTCCATCCACAAGCTGCGCGAACTCGGCCTGCCTTTTGTCTTCACCAATCAGCATGCCTACCCGATTGACACGGATTATTATTCGGACCTTGCCGACTTGAAGCACATTGACTGGACGTTGTTGCAACAACGCGACTTCAAGACGAGCGATGCCGATCCAGGAAAGCAGTCCCGGTATCAGGCGGAGGCGCTGGTGCATGGGCATCTGCCGTTGTCAGCCGTGCAGGGCATCGGTTGCTTTAACGACGCGGTGCAACAGCAGGTTGAGGCCACGATGCAAGCCCACGGCCAGAAAATGAGTGTCAAGACGACGCTCACTTGGTATTTCTAATGATCATATGATGCGATTCACCCAAGGCAATTTGCTGGAGGCGCGCGTGGACGCCGTGGTGAACACGGTGAACACGGTTGGCGTCATGGGCAAGGGCATCGCCCTGATGTTCAAGGAACGCTTCCCGGAAAACTACAAGGCGTATGCGGCGGCCTGCAAAGCGGAAGCGGTGCGCGTTGGCGAAATGTTCGTCACGGCCAGCGTGGAACTGGACGGCCCGCGCTGGATCATCAATTTCCCCACCAAACAGCAGTGGTATCAGCCCACGAAACTGGAATGGGTGCGCTCTGGGCTGGTGGCGTTGAAAAACGTAATCCGCGAGAAACAAATCAAGTCCATCGCGCTGCCGCCGCTCGGCTGTGGCAATGGCGGCTTGGATTGGGCGGTGGTGCGTCCGATCATCGAGAGCGCGCTGGCTGAATTGCAGGATGTGGAGGTCGTCGTTTACGAACCGACGGCAAAATATCAGAACGTGGCGAAGAAGCAGGGCGTGGAAAAGCTGACACCGGCACGGGCGTTGATCGCAGAAATGATCCGACGCTATTGGGTGCTGGGGATTGAATGCACGTTGCTCGAAGCGCAGAAGCTGGCGTGGTTTTTGGAACGCAGCATCAAGCGCATGGGCATGAATGACCCGTTGGACTTGCGCTTTGAGGCCAACCGCTACGGCCCGTATGCCAACCGTCTCGATCACTTGTTGAACGGGCTGGATGGAAGTTATCTGCATTGCGACAAGCGCATTTCTGACGCCGATCCCTTTGACACCATCTGGTTTGAAGATTCCAAGCGCGAGAAACTTGATCTGTATTTGAAGACGACCGAGGCCAAAATCTATTTGCCTGCCATTGAAGCCACGGATGAATTGATTGATGGTTTTCAATCGCCGCTCGGCATGGAGGCGTTGGCCACGGTGGACTGGTTGATTTCCCGCGAAAAGGCGGAGCCGACGTTGCCGGGCATCCGTCAAGGAATCCGCAATTGGCCGGCGGGACCCGATCACGCCCAACGCAAAGAGCGGCTGTTCAACGACCGTTTGCTTGAGCTTGCCCTGGAACGCTTGCACAAGGCCAACGCCGTTGGATGAACGAGGCCGAGACACGCGCCGAGCACATTGATCCCGCCCTGAAAGCGGCGGGCTGGGGCGTGGTCGAGGGCAGCCGCATCCGGCGCGAGTATGCCATCGCGCCCGGCCGCATCGAGGGGCACGGGCGGCCCGGCAAGTCGCTCACCGCGGATTACGTGCTGGAGTATCGCAACACCAAGCTGGCGGTGGTCGAGGCCAAGGCATTGGAGGAAGAACTGACCGAGGGCGTGGCCCAAGCCAAGAATTACGCGGGCAAGCTGGCCGTCCGCCACACCTATTCCACGAATGGGCGCGGCCTCTACGCCATCGACATGGAGACGGGCCAGGAAGGCGAACAACCCCGCTTCCCCACGCCGGAGGAGCTGTGGGCCATGACCTTCGCCGAGGCGAATGCGTGGCGCGACCGCTTCGCGGCCATCCCGTTCGAGGACAAGGGCGGCTCGCATCCCAGCCGTTATTATCAGGACATCGCGGTGGAGCGGGTTTTGGCGGCCATCTCGGCGGGCCTCACGCGCATCCTGCTCACCCTGGCCACGGGCACGGGCAAGACTTTCATCGCCTTTCAGATCGCGTGGAAATTGTTCCACGCCCGCTGGAGCCTGAGCGGCCAGCCGACGCGCCGTCCCCGCATCCTGTTTCTCGCGGATCGAAACATCCTTGCGAATCAGGCTTACAACGCCTTTTCCGCCTTCCCCGAGGACGCGCTGGTGCGCATCGAACCGGGCGACATCCGCAAGAAGGGCAAGGTGCCGAAGAACGGCAGCCTGTTCTTCACCATCTTCCAGACCTTCATGAGCGGCCCGGTGAAAGACGGAAAGCCCTCGCCTTACTTCGGCGAGTATCCGCCGGACTTCTTCGATTTCATCGTCATCGACGAGTGCCATCGCGGCGGGGCGAACGACGAAAGCAACTGGCGCGACATCCTCGACTACTTCGCGCCCGCCGTGCAGCTCGGCCTCACCGCCACGCCCAAGCGCCGGGACAACGTGGACACCTACGCCTACTTCGGCGAGCCGGTGTATGTCTATTCGCTCAAGGAGGGCATCAACGACGGGTTCCTCACGCCCTTCAAGGTGAAGCAGATTCAGACCACGCTGGATTATTACGTTTACACTCCGGACGACACGGTGGTGGAAGGCGAGGTCGAGGCGGGCAAACTTTACGACGAGCCGGATTTCAACCGCACCATCGAGATCAAGGAACGCGAGAAGAAGCGGGTGGAAATCTTCCTTTCGCAGATCAACCCGCACGACAAGACGCTGGTCTTCTGCGCCAACCAAGCGCACGCGCTGGTGGTGCGTGACCTGATCAACCAGCTCAGCCCGAGCAAAGACCCCAACTATTGCCACCGCGTCACGGCGGACGACGGCGCGCTGGGCGAGCAGCATCTGCGCGATTTTCAGGACAACGAGAAGACCATCCCGACGATCCTGACCACGTCGCAAAAACTCAGCACCGGCGTGGACGCGCGCAACATCCGCAACATCGTTTTGATGCGGCCGATCAATTCCATGATCGAGTTCAAGCAGATCATCGGGCGCGGCACGCGGCTCTACGACGGGAAGGATTACTTCACGATTTATGACTTCGTGAAGGCGCATCTCAAATTCCAGGACCCGGAGTGGGACGGCCCGCCCGAGCCGGACGAGCCTTGCCCCAAGTGCGGGCAGAATCCTTGCGCCTGCGAAGTCGCTCCGCCGCAGCCGTGCGCCCAGTGTGGCCAGTCCCCGTGCGCATGTCCCGAGGAGCCATGCGAGGTCTGCGGCCAGGTCCGATGCATCTGCGCGAAAAAGAAGAAGGTGAAGGTGAAACTGGCCGACGGGAAGGAACGCACCATCCAGCACATGATGATGACCACGTTCTGGCATCCCGACGGCACGCCCATGTCGGCGCAGCAGTTCATGGAACTGCTCTTTGGCAAGTTGCCAGACTTCTTCCAAAACGAAGCCGAACTCCGCGCCCTCTGGAGCGCCCCGGACACGCGGGCCAAACTCCTGCAAGGGCTGGCCGACAAGGATTTCGGCCACGACAAGCTGGTGGCCATGCAGCAGCTCATCGACGCGGAGAAAAGCGACCTGTTCGACGTGCTGGCCTACGTGGCTTACGCCAAAGCGCCGCTCACCCGCGAGGTGCGAGCAGCCAGCGCGCGGGTCCACATCAACACGCAGTTCAGCGCCAAGCAGCAGGTGTTTCTGGATTTCGTGCTCTCGCACTACGTGAGCGAAGGCGTGGAGGAACTGGACCAGAGCAAACTCAACCCGCTGCTCCGGCTCAAATACCACGACTCGCTCACCGACGCCGTGGCCGACCTCGGCCAGCCCGAGCAAATCCGCAGCACCTTCGCCGGATTTCAGAAGTATCTGTATGCGGCGGCGGGGTGAGGGTCAGGCCAGCGTCCTGCGGTGTTCCCAGGCCGTGCCCGCTTGGACGGCTTCAAGTTGAGGATTGAGCGGGCGGCGGGAGGACGGCCCTGGGTTTCAACTGGTTTTACTTCCACCGGACCTTCCGATCCCCGGGCCACGCCGCGCTGCGCCGCAACAAATCCGCCCAGATCCCGCCGCTGATCGCACCGGTCTGCCGCCCCGGCGCAGAATTCTTTTCCGCACCGCTTCTTCCGCTGGCCTGTCCTTGCACGTCCTTGCATCAACCTGCACTCCATCCTTTAGAATCAGTGGCATTATCACTTTTAGACCCTTGCTTTGTTGAATGTTTAGGCCAAGTTCCTGTCCAAGTTACGACCGCAGGATGGCGGCTCAATTTTATGGCCCGGTGGTGGGATGTTTTTTGTTCTTTGAAAATTATGCTGGAGGGCAGGGCAGGGTCGGGGTGTCGCAGCCGTCCTGGAGCGGGCGGATCAGTGGTCTGATCTGTGTCCAGGCGCGTTCCCGGCAAAACTGCACCAGGCCAAAAAAGAAAACGGTGCAGAAATGGTGCAGAAACGGTGCAGTTTTGGCCCGTCGCGGGGGCGGGACGCGGGCGCATGGCTCGGACTACATCACGCCCGCACAGAGAGCACCCAACGGCGAAAGCTCGATGTGGGGCGACTATCACGCGCGCGAACTGGCGCTGCTCCTTCTCCGCGAGGCGCGCGGAGAATCGTATCTCACGTTCTTCGACTATCCGGCAGCGCCTGTCCGGAATTCGTCCTGACGCGACCGACCATCAGCCGCATGAGTAACAGGCTATTGAACTGCGCTCCTGCGCCGCTCAAGGACGGAACAGCCGGTAGAACTTGGTGCCCGTCGCGGAGGTGTCGTACACGGCGTATTCGTTGCCTTCCTCCCAGATGGGCAGGCCCGGATCAAACCAATCGCCGGGCGCGGCGGGCAGGCGGGGGGCGCACTGCGGTCCCCAGGCGGGGCCAAGCGTTCGGGGCCACGCGAGTCGCACGGCCCCCGGCGGCGCGGGAGCAATGCTCAGGCGCACCACCGCGCGAGTGACGGCGACGAGCCTTACGTCGTCGAGCAAAAGTGCCTGATCGCCGGGCGCGGTTTGCTGGAAGAGAACGGTGGCCGAGGCGTTGGTGGCCGTGAAGGTGATGTTGGTTGTGCGATAAAGATTTGTTCCTCCGATGGCGTTGACTGCTTGCTGGAGAACCGTGGCGCCATCGACGAGCACCGTCATTTGCGCGGGACCTGCTTCGTCAAACTGCCGCGCGTTGTAGGCGAAGCTGAGTTCGTAGCTGTCGCCCGGATTCAGGGCGGTCATCGTCGTGGCGAGCGATGAACTCGTTCCCTGAATGAAGGCGACGTAGTCCTGATCGGGCGCGACGCCGTTGTCCGTGAATGGACCGACTCCCGAAACATTCACGCCGTAGTTGCCGGTGCCAGCCCAGCCCAGGATCGCGGCCGGCTGGATGTAGCCGGGAAAGGGTGGCGCGCCCGTGGCTTCGAAGCTGGGATTGAGCAGCACGATCTCGTTCGTGCCCCGGGCCACGATGTTCACGCCATCGAGCAACAGCGTGCGGTCGCCGCCGTTGGGAAGCGTGGAGACAAATTCCAGAAGACCCGCGCTGTTCGTGGGCGTGAAGGCAATGGTGCGCGTGTGATAGGCACCGGGGATAATGCCGTTGATGGCGGCCAGCACCGCGCCGCCAAAATTCACCGTGAGGTTGAGCGGCGTGGCCGTGCAGCAGTTGCGGCTGTTGTAGCTGAATTGGAGCCAGTAGCTCCGGCCCGGCGTCAGGTTGGTGATCATCTGGCTCAGAGTGGCGGGGCCTTGCAGGAAGCCGATCTGGTTTCGGTCGGGAATGCCGCCATTGTCGGCGAAAGGCTGGGCGGAGTTGTTGACGCCGGAACCGCCGGACCAATTGCTGATCGCGCCGTACCCCGGAAACACCGGGAGCGCATTGTCCTCGAAGCTGGGATTCTTGACCAGCGATGCGCCCGCCGCCGCGTGGGCCGCGAAATAAAAATTCGCGACGGCCAGCAGACCTTTCGCCAGACGAACCGGGAACAGTTTGAGCAGCTTCATTCGTGTCGGAGTGATTGAGCGCGGCGCGTTGATACCGTGATTTCCATTGGGTCTCAATCCGTAAAATGTTAATGGTGTCGCAGTCTCCATCATGAAGTTTGCTTGTCACATTGCTTGGTTGCTTATGGCCGTGGTCATGCCCGTCCTCGGACAGGGCGTGGTGCTGAACGAAATCCAGATCGCGAACCAGACCACGCTGCTCGACGAAAACGCCGACGCGCCCGACTGGATCGAGCTGTTCAACCCCGGCCCCGCGTCCGTGGACTTGAACGGCTGGGGCCTTTCCGACAACACGAATGCGCTCTTCAAGTGGACTTTCACCAACGCCTCGCTCGCGCCCAATGCGTTCATGCTCGTCTTCGCGTCCGGCAAGGATCGGCAGCCGGGGCAATTCGGATCGGTGAATCCGACAAACGTCGCCGGCCTGCGGGTCTGGCTGCGCGCCGACGCGGTCAACACGGCCGACGCCAATCAAGTCCGGGCGAGCGCGGGAAATTTCTTCGTGAAGTCGTGGCGGGATCAGTCGGGCGGAACCTTTCACGCCGGACAGGCCACGGACGCCAGCCAGCCGCGTTTCATTCCGAGCGCGCCGGAACTCGGAGGCCTCCCGGCGCTGCGCTTCGACGGGGCCGATGACATTCTTTACCTCCCTTCGTCTCCGGCGCAGAACAACTTCACCATCATTGCCGTGGCGCGGCCCACCGTCGGCCACGAGATCGATGCGGCCGGCTCGTCCGGAGTCGGCGGCGTGAGCGGCCAGCGCTATCTCTTCGGCGCGCAGCACGGTGGTGACTTCAACAGCGGCGCGGGCCTTTCGCTCGGCACGAACGGCGCGAGCGTTTACGAACACGGCTCCGGCTACATGCCCGCGTTGGCGGTCGTCGCGGCGGCGATGCCGAATCTCTCGGTCGTCAGCATCAACTACAGCAACAAGCAACCCGCCCTCACCGTCAACGGCACGCTCTCCAGTTCCGGCGTGCCCTCCTCGCGCGCCATCGTCAACGCGCCCGTGGAAATCGGCGCGGGCGTTTACGGAGCCTTTGCCGGCGACGTGGTGGAGATACTCATCTTTGATCGCACGCTTACGCTCGCGGAGCAGCACGGCCTCGAGGAATTTCTCCGCGCGCAGTACAGCCTGTCGTTTCCCATCTCGCGCCACACCAACTTCACCCTCGACCGGAACGGCGAGAAAGTTTTCCTGACGCGTCCCGATGGCGTGGTCGCCGATTGGCTGCCGCCGGTGGAGGTTCCGCGCGACTTGAGCTGGGGACGCCAGCCCGATGGTTCAACCAACTTCTACTTCTTCGTCACGCCCACCCCGGGCACGAACAACTCGACGCTCGGCGCGCAGGATTTTCTGAAGAAGGCGAAGTTTTCCGTCACGCCCGGTTTTTACACCAACTCCGTCACCGTCGAAATGTTGCTCACCAATCATCCCGCCGGCACCGTCATCCGTTACACTACCAATGGCGCGGAGCCGACGGAGTCATCGCCGCTCTACACCGCGCCGCTGGTGCTCGGCCCTCGCGCGGGCACACCGAACGACCTCTCGACCGTCCCCACTGCCGGAGGATGGCAGCCGCCCGCGGGCGAAGTTTTCAAAATGCACACGCTGCGCATCCGCGCCTTTCGCACCAACTCCGTGCCGAGCGACGTGAACACCGCCAGCTATGGCATCGACCCGCGCGGCCGCGACCGCTACTCGCTGCCCGTCGT
>JAYVWQ010000226.1:0-2637 GCA_043785945.1 Akkermansia sp. | reverse complement strand
TCTTCAACCAACGACCCGATTCCGAACCCTTCCTGTTTCCTTCGCCACCTTCGCGCCCTTCGCGAGACACCTTCAGTTCTTACACCGCCAAAGTTCGGCAAAAGCCTTGAGCTTCCGCGCGAGGCTGACGATGTTGTCCCCACCATGCAGGGAATTAATTTCGATGAGATGCTCGACAAGATCATCGCCCGCGACGCGCGCTACCCGCGCGAGGCGTATAATTTTGTCCGCGAGGCGCTCGACCACACGCAGAAGATGATTGGCAAAGCGCCCAAGAACGACGCCCCCCGGCATGTCAGCGGACGGCAGTTGCTCGACGGCATCCGCGACCATGCGCTGCAACAGTTTGGTCCCATGACCATCACGGTGCTGCACGAGTGGGGTCTGCGGCGCTGCGAGGACTTCGGCGAGATTGTTTTCAACATGGTGGAGCACTCCCTGCTGGCGAAGACCGACTCGGACACGCGCGAGGATTTCAAGGGCGGCTACACCTTCGAGGAAGCCTTCCGCAAACCCTTCCTGCCCCAGCACCGCCTCCAGAGTGCGGCCAAGGCGGCGGCGATGAAGGGTTTTTAACGAGGGGTTTGCCGCCCGAACGGTGAGGGCGTGCCACTGTCCTGCCCCGCCTCCCTACTACTTGTTCCTCGGCACCGCGTTGGTCGCGCCGCCGACTTGGTTGGTCTGACCCGCTTCCACGTTGCGTTTGAGGTCTTTGGCCTTCTTCTTGACCTGCTCGGCTTGGGCGAACAACGCGACCGTCGTGGCGAGCAGCAGCACTCCGCAGAGAATTTTTGTTTTCATGGAATTAAATAAAATTGGTGGGCGATGAGGGATTCGAACCCCCGACCCACAGCGTGTAAAGCTGCTGCGCTACCACTGCGCCAATCGCCCGAACCGCGCCGAAACTCAGGGCGCACGGTTCAAAGTTCAAGGTTCAATCTCACTTCTTCGGCGCGAAAATGACCGGCTGATCGCTCTCGCGGTCCTTCTTCGCGCTGCGGCCCCAGTCGCCGATGTCGAAAAACGCGATGTAGATCATGAACCCAATCAAAGCCAGGGCGAAGCCGCTCTGGATGTATTGCAGGATTTTCCCACTGACCGGGCGGCGGCGAATGAGTTCGAGCACCGCCAGGGTGATGTGTCCCCCGTCGAGCACAGGCAAGGGCAGCAGGTTCAAGAGCGCGAGGTTGACGTTCATGATCACGCTGAACCACAGCACAAGGCGCCAGCCGTCCGGGCTGTCGAAGAGGTTGGTATAGACGCGGATGATCATGACCGCACCACCCAGTTGCTGCACGCCCACGTCGGACTTGCGCGAGAAGAGCGTGCGCAACGTGCTGACGATCTGCCCAACGCTGGCTTGGATTTGTTCGGAGGGCGAAGGGTGGCGCAGCACCGTGTTGGTGTTGAACTGCCAGGCGAGGATGCCGAACGACGGCTTGCTGTCAGCGGGTTTGAGAGGGCGTTCGGCCAGGAGGGGTTTGTCGAACTGTTCCGCACCGCGTTTGATGGTCACGGTCACAGGGGCCGCGCCGGCATTAGTCATGAATTCCTCGGCGTGCATGACCGCCACGAAGGAGAAAACTTTTTCGCCGTTCACCGCCACCACTTCGTCCCCGCGCCGCAGACCAGCCAGAGCGGCGGGACTATTGCTGGCCACGTCGTAGATGACCGCTTCATGGGAGGGCGCGACGAGAATCTGCCGCAGCGCCTTGCGCTCATACCACTTGGTCACGCGACGATAGGGCACAGGATAGGCCATGCGCTCTTCGCCGTTGCGGGTGTATTTGATCGCGATGTTCGTGCCCTCGCTGGAAATGATGCACCACGTCACGCTGTCTTGGGCGGGCGGGGCAAACTGGGAGACCTTGGTGCCATCGACTTCGAGGATCACGTCACCGGGACGCAGGCCCGAGAGCCAGGCCGGACCGCCGGGATCAACCCAGCCGACCGCCGTGGTCTTCTCGGCGTCATTGACCGGCTTGCCCACGCCCCAAACCACCACGGCGAACAGCACCGCGAGCAGAAAACTGAAGAGCGGCCCGGCGAAGGCCACGATAATTTTGTCCATCGCGGAAATGGGCGGGAGCGATTCACGAGGTTCGTCGCCCTTGCCCTCGATGACATCCATCGGGGCCATTTGCGGGAGCGAGACGTAGCCGCCAGCCGGAATGCAGCCGAGGCAGTATTCGACCTCGCCAATTTTCTTTTTCCAAATGGGCTTGCCGAACCAGACGGCAAACCGCTCGACCTTCAGCCCGCGCCAGCGTGCCGCGAGGAAGTGGCCCAACTCATGAACAAAGATGAGCAGGTTGAAGAGCAGCAGCACTTCCAGGACGATAAAAACGGTTTTCACAACATGCATAATCGGCAAAGCCCGGCGTAATTGGAGCGGGAATATAGCGAGGGAGAGACGTGAAGCAATGGAAGTTTGCGCGGGCCGAAAGGCGATCTTTCGTTGCGTCGAGGCGGGGCATTGAAAGGGGAAACTCACCAAAGCGGAACCCGAGGCGGTTACGGCTTATGCGTAACAAGCGGGGTTAGGGAACCGCTGATTTAATCGGCATTCGTAATTTTGCGTGAATCCCGACTCGCCAGGATGACGCAGGAACGATTTTGTTTTCAGCAGAAAGTAAT
>JAYVWQ010000225.1:0-10522 GCA_043785945.1 Akkermansia sp. | reverse complement strand
TCCTTCGCCACTGCGGCGGAATTTGATCACACCCACGCCCCGCTGGATCGGGTGCTCAAGGCGCGCGTGAAGAATGAGCGCGTGGATTACGCGGCGTTGAAGGCGAGTCCGCAAGACCTCGACGCCTGGCTGAAAAGTGCGGGCGCGGTCAGGGAAGCGGACTTCCATCGCTGGACTCAGCCGCAACAGCTCGCCTTCCTGATCAACCTCTACAACGCAGCCACACTGCGGCTCATCCTGGACCACTACCCGCTCCAGAGCATCAAGGACATCGGCAACGTCTTCAAAGGTCCGTGGAAGCAGGAGGTCGTGCCGCTGCAGGGAAAGAAGGTGACACTTGATTACCTCGAACACGGCGTGCTGCGGAAAAAATACGCCGAGCCGCGCGTCCACTTCGCCATCGTCTGCGCGGCGAAAGGCTGTCCGTCGTTGCGCGCCGAGGCCTTCGTCGGCGACAAGCTCGACGCGCAACTTAATGAGCAGGGCCGCATCTTCCTCGGCACCAAGGCGAAGAACCGTTGGGATGCAAAGGACGGCGTGCTTTATCTCTCGCCCATCTTCAAGTGGTTCAGCGAGGACTTCGAAAAGAAGTCCGGCTCGGTCGTGAAGTTCGTCACGCCGTTCTTCTCCGCTGACGATCAAAAAGAGATCGCCTCCAAGTCTCCTGACCTCCGTTATACCGACTACGACTGGTCGCTCAACGTACAACGCACGCGCTAAACCATGAGCAAATCCATCGCCCAAAGCGGCGCTGAAGCGCCGCACTCCAAACGCTATCGCGCAGCACCAGACGCCACCGCCCGCGCGGAGCGTTTGGAGTGCGGTCGCTTCAGCGCCGCTTTTCCGCGTCTTGAGAGAATACCATCATGAGTGAATCAGCCACACCCGCCGCTTCGCGTTCCAAACTCGTCATCCGTATTCTTCTGCTGGTCGTCATTCTGGCCGCGTGTGTCTTCGCGCTGCGCTGGGTGAAAGAGCACGGGTTGTTCAGGCAACTGACAGAGTTTCTCAAGCAAGTGGAGAATTGGATCGAAGGACTTGGCCCGTGGGGACCAGTGGCGTTCATCGTCATTTACGTCGTGGCCGTGATGATTCCGTTTGTGCCCGCTTCCGTATTCACCCTCGGCGCGGGCCTGGCCTTCGGCATGGTGTGGGGTTCGGTGTATGTCCTTGTCGCAGCCAATATCGCGGGCTGTCTCAATTTTTTGATCGGACGATATTTGGCCCGCGACTGGGTCGCGCACAAGCTGGAGGCGCAGCCCAAATTCCGGGCCATCGACGAAGCCACCGCGCGTGAGGGTTGGAAAATCGTCGCCCTCATCCGTCTCGCGCCGGTGTTCCCGTTTTCGATCATGAGCTACGCCTTTGGCCTGACGCGTGTTTCGTTTTGGAGTTACGCGGCAGCAAATCTGGCAATGATTCCCGGCACACTCATGTATGTTTACTTGGGCTACATCGGGCGTGCGACCGACAAACCCAAGTCTGTGATTATTGGGGGTCTCGTGCTGGGGATCATTGCCGTCCTCTACATCACGCGCGTCGCGAAGCGCGCGTTGTCGCAAAAAATTTACGAGTGATGGAACCGTCCGGCCAGTTCCCTGCCACGCCGTGGGATGAACACAACCAGCGGCTCGTCGCGAATGTTCATCCGCCCGACTGGAAAAATCCCACGCCAGCGGCGCGCTACAATCTGGTCGTCATCGGTGCGGGCACAGCGGGGCTGGTAGTCGCAGCGGGCGCGGCGGGACTGGGCGCGAGGGTTGCGCTGATCGAGAAGCACTGGATGGGCGGGGATTGTTTGAACGTCGGCTGCGTGCCGTCGAAGACGCTCCTTCGCGCGGCGCGCGCGGCGCATGAGGCGCGCACCGCTTCGCGCTTCGGCGTGCGGGTGCCGCAGGTCGAAGTGGACTTTGCCGCCGTCATGGAGCGTGTCCGAGCCGTGCGCGCCGGGATCAGCCCGCATGATTCGGCGAAACGCTTTAGCGAATTGGGCGTGGATGTGTTTCTCGGCGCGGCCCGCTTCCGCGACAGCGACACGGTGGAAGTCGGCGGCGTGCCGCTGCGCTTCAAACGCGCCGTCATCGCCACCGGCGCGCGCGCTGTTCAACCGGATGTCCCTAGCCTGCGTGAAGCGGGCTTTCTGACCAACGTAACAGTTTTTAATCTCACTGAATTGCCGCGCCGCCTCGCCGTGATCGGCGGCGGGCCGATTGGCTGCGAGCTGGCCCAGGCCTTCCAGCGGCTCGGCGCGCAGGTCACGCTCTTCCACAACAAGGCGCATCTCCTCGACCGCGAGGACGCCGATGCCGCGCGCCTCGTGCAGGAACAGTTCGGGCGTGAGGGAATTCAACTTGTGTTCGGCGCGAAGCTGACGCGCGTGGAGTCGCGCGGCGCGGAAAAGGTGATTCACTTCGAGGCCAAGGACGGCGCGTCGAGCATCACGGTGGATGAAATTTTGGCCGGGGCCGGGCGCGCGCCCAATGTTGAGAACTTGAATCTCGAAGGCGTGGGTGTGGAGTTCGACCGCAAGCTGGGCGTGCGCGTGAACGACCACTTGCGCACCACGAACGCCCGCATCTTCGCGGCGGGCGACGTGTGCCTGCACTGGAAGTTCACCCACGCCGCTGATTTTGCCGCGCGCATCGTCATCCAGAACGCCCTCTTTCACGGACGCAAAAAACTCAGCGCGCTCAACATGCCGTGGGCCACCTACACCGATCCGGAGATTGCCCACGTCGGACTCTACGAGCACGAGGCGCGGGAGCGCGGCGTGACCCTCGACACCTACACCGTGCCCTTCGACAAAGTGGATCGCGCCATCACGGACGGCGACACGGAGGGCTTCGTGAAGATTCATACGCGACAGGGTACTGGCGAAATTCTCGGCGCAACCATCGTGGGTCCGCACGCTGGCGACTTGATCAGCGAAGTGAGCGTGGCGATGGCGGCGGGACTCAAACTCGGCCAGCTCGCCAGTGTCATTCATCCGTATCCCACCGTGGCGGACGCCATCCGCAAGTGCGGCGACGCCTTCAACCGCACGCGCCTCACGCCCACGGTGAAAAAAGTTTTTGCCCGCTGGTTGAAGTGGACGCGCTGAACGTCTGAAGGTGGCGGTCAGGGTGTGGCGTCATGGACTGCGCCGGCAGAGCGCAGCGTCGACGGCGCTTTTGGGCGCACGAGGCGAGTTGGAATTTTCAAGGTGTGCCGCCCGTGCGAAGGCGGTGCCGCGCTGCGCTGGCCACCGCAGTCCAAGACGCGTTGGGTTGCTGCTGTTTTTTTAACGCAACTCCACCGCGCCAAAACTCGACGACTTGAGCGGCGCTCCGGTCAACGAGACATCGACGCCGCGCGCCTCTTCCTTCCACACCACGGGCATCGGCACGTAGGTGAGACCGTCGCTGGCGAACACCTCGATGGTCGTCCGGTCGGTGATGATGGTGAGCTTCTGTTTTCCTGCGCGCAGGGGAGCTGGGGCGCGGTGGCCGTTGACCGTGAGTTCCTGTTTGGCAGCGTTGTAGAGGATGGGCACGCCGTTCACGTTGAACTTCAGTTCGCTATCCGTGCCCGGCTCGAAGGCGGCGGTCAGTTGGAGGAATCCTCGCGTGCCCTTGACCAGCGTTTGGCTTTCACCCGGCGTCAGGCTTTTGCCCAGCGACACGGAGAGCGCCTCCGTGTCGGACGCCTTCGTCATGTGCGCGTAGGCGAAGACGGCGTTCAGCGGCACGGGTTGCCAGGCGAGGCGCGGGCCGGCCGTGGTGGAAAGAAGTTTCAATTCCAGCGGCAGGCTCATGCACTGGTTGAAGGGCATGTCCGGCGACGGCGCTTGCAGCCAGCCGATTTGGATGCGGCGTCCATCGGTGGCGGGAATGTCGCTGAAAGTTTGCGCCGCATAAAAACCTTTGCCGCGATGGCCGGGCAGCTTGGGCGTCTCGGGCGTGAACTTCACGCCGTCGAACGTGCCGACCTGATATTCGCTGCTCGCACCGGTCAGCACCCACTTCTTGTTCTTCGCGTCGCCCTCGACGGCGAGTTCAAAAAAGTCCGGGCACTCAAAGAAGCCCTCGGTCTGGCTGGTCAAAGTCCAGTCCTTGAGATTCGGTGAGGTGAAAAAGTGGATGGTGTGGCGCGTCGTTTTTTTGCCGTCGCGGTTTTCGTCGAAGCCCACATAGAGCGTCATGACCCAGCGCTGCGTCGGCTCGTGCCAGAACACTTTCGGGTCACGATTGCCGCTGGTGATTTGCTTCACCACGGGATTGCCCGCGTACTTGGTGAAGCTGCGCCCGGCGTCGGTGCTGTAGGCCAGTGCTTGCACCGAAGGATTTCCCGCCGCCGTATACATGAGCACCATCGGGGGCTGGCCGTCCTTGCCGAAGCCGCTCGTGTTCTTCCAATCGATCACCGCCGAGCCGCTGAACATCGGTCCCATCGCGTCGGGATAGAGCGCCTCGCCGAGTTCCTCCCAGTGCGTGAGGTCGCGACTGACGGCGTGGCCCCAGTGCATGTTGCCCCACTCACGGCCGTAGGGATTGTGCTGAAAGAAGAGGTGATACTCGCCCCGGTAAAAGACCAGACCGTTCGGGTCGTTGAGCCAGCCGCGCCGCGCGGTGAAGTGATGGTGCGGGCGCAGCGGCTCGCGATAGATGGAGGCCGCATCTTTGATTTCATCGTCCTGCGAAATGGAAGCGAGCGCGCGCGAATCATCGCGGAGCCGGTCCACTTGCACATTAAGTTTGGCCCCGCGCAACGCCGAGACATCCAGGAAGGCCCACCAGTCCGGCTCGCCATCGGCCAGTTCGATGTCGAAGAATCGCTCGACCTTTCCTTCGCGGCGCACCTCCACGTTCTTCTTCGCCGCGCCGTTCTTCACCGGAAAATGCAGGTAGCGTTTGCTGATCACGATTTCGCGCGTCACGTCCCGGCGCACCATGACCGGCGCGCGTTCCGTCTGCACAATTTGATCGACACAGATGTGGCCCCAGCCGCCGGTGCGCTGATCCACGATTTGCAGCACAGCCTCGCGCCCGATAAATTCGCCCGCGTCCCAGCCGCTGGTTTGCAGGCGTTCGCTGCCGCCGGATTGAATGTTTGGCCCAGTGGCGGTGCGGACAGTTTTGCCATCCACGAGCAGGTTCATGCACGTCTCGTTCGAGTAACCGCCGCCCCAGGTGAGGAAGCTGAGATAACGCCGCTCAATCTTGAAAGCGGGCGAGGTGAGCGTGCCCGTGCTCTTGTCTCCGCCCGCAAAGGAATTGACCAAGCCCTGGCCGCTGAAACCTTCCACCGCCATCTGTCCCAGCAACGCGCCGCGCGCCGGGCCGGTGCCAAAGGCGGTGCCGGTGGTTTTCCATGCGCCATAATTCGTCCCCTCGAAGTCGGCGATGACGATGTCCTCGGCGGCGCGCAGGCGGACGGCGCAACCGAGCAGGGCGGTGATCAATGGAAGCAAGCAGCGCGTATGTTTCATGGCGATGCCGGGGATTCAGGACGGGAGAACGCCGCGTGTAAAGGATGCTTTGGCCTCGCAGCCGTCGAAGCAGTTTTCTCCCGTAAGCCTTCTTGTTTTCACCCGCGCGTTTTGCCAGCGTCCCGTTTATCGAATGAGCGCCCAAACTATCGCCCGCATCATCGGAGTTGCCGTCCTGATCTTTGTGATCATCCTGATGGCTTCCTCCGGCACTTATGTCGTGCCTCCGGGCTATCGCGGCGTGGAGGTGACGATGGGCAAGGTCACGGCCATGCCCAAGAAGGAGGGCTTCGGTCTGAAGATGCCCCTCATCACGGTCGTGGAACCGGTGTCCATCCGGCAGCAGACGGCCGAGGATCTGGCGGAGTGTTACTCGGCGGACTTGCAGCAGATTCACATCGAGCTGCGCGTGCTCTACCGCATTCCCGAAAGCTCGGTGGTGAAGCTGTATCAGGATTTTGATGGCGACCCGTTCCAGAGTCTCGTCGCGCCGCGCATCCACGAGGCACTCAAAGAGGTCGCGGCGCTGCAAAGCGCGGAACTGATTGTGAAGAACCGCGAGCACATCAAGACCAAGGCGCTCGAAATCGCCCGCCAGAAGATCGACAGCCTCATTATCATCGAGGACATCGTGATTCAAAACATCCGGCTGACCAAGGAGCTGGAGCACGCCATCGAAGCCAAAATGGTCCAGGAACAGGAGGCGCAGCAGTCGAAGTTCATCCAGCAGCGCGCGCAAATTGAAGCCGACACCGCCGTGATCAAGGCGCGCGGCGAAGCTGAGTCCATTCGCATCCGGGGCGAAGCATTGAAGGCCAATCCCACCTTCGTCGAACTCCAGGTTGTGGACCGCTGGGACGGCGTCGCGCCGCTCATCATTGGCTCCGGTGAAAACGTCATGATGTCTCTGACCGAACTTGAACGACGCCGCGATGCGTCCGTCCCCAAAACCAATGCCACCACAACCTCCGCCCCCGCTGCCCGCGCTCCGCGTGCTGCCACCCGCTAAACCCATGACACCCAATCTCGCGAAAATCATCGGCGTCAGTGTGGTGGTGTTCGTCGCCTTCGTGCTCATGTCCGCGTCCTCCTACGTGGTGGAGCCGGGCACGCGCGGCATCAGCGTCACGCTGGGCAAGGCGGGCGATCAGTTCCTCCCCCAGGGCTTCGGCTGGAAGGCGCCGCTCATCACGCGCATTCACGCCATCACCATCAAGCAGCGCACGGCCAAGCTGAAGGCGGACTGCTTCTCCTCCGACCTCCAGCAGGTGGGCATCGATGTGCGCGTGCTCTACCGCATCCCGGAAAATTCCGTGGTCCAGATTTACAAGCAGTTTGCCGGCGATCCGTTCGACAGCCTCGTCGCGCCCCGCGTGCAAGAGGCGCTCAAGGAAGTGACGGCTTCGCAGACCGCCGAGCAGATCGTGAAGAACCGCGAGAAGATCAAGCAGGCCGCCATCGCCTCGGCGCGAACCAAGATCGGCGCGATTGTTTCGGTCGAGGACATTGTCATCCGCAACATTGATCTCTCCACGCAACTGGAGCGGGCCATCGAGGCCAAGATGGTGTCGGAGCAGGAGGCGGCGAAGTCGCGGTTCGTGCAGCAGCAGACCGAGATCGAGGCGCAGACCGTGGTCATCCGCGCCAAGGGCGAGGCCGAGGCGATCAAGGTGCGCGGCGAGGCGCTGCGGCTGAACCCGGCTTTTCTGCGATTGCAAATTGTGGAGAAGTGGAACGGCAAATCGCCGCTCGTGGTGCCCGCCGACCCGGCGAACAACGGCGCGAAGCTGCTCCTGCCGTTGGGCGAGGCGGAACCGGGCAAGCCATGAACCCACGCTGGCGCGCTTTCTTTCAAGCCCTCTGCCTGGTCCTAGTCGTGGGACTGCTCCTCTGGCTGTTCGAGCCGGCCGCGCGGTTCGCCGAGATGGCGGCGCGCGAACTGCGTTACCTCTGGTGGATCATTCTCCTCGTCGCACTGGCCGTCTGGCTCATCTGGGGTGTCGGTCGGAAGAAAAAATAGTTTCTCATGCGAACCATCGGGCATCTCGACACGGACAAGGACGCGCGGACCTTCGGCGATTTTCTCTACGTGCAGGGCATCGAGAATGAAGCCGAGCGCGACGGAAACCGCTGGGCCATTTGGATTCACTCGGACGATCAGATCGCTGACGCGACGCGGTTGCTGAATGAGTTTCGCGCGAATCCCAACGACGCGCGTTTTCTCGCCGGTTCCCCCGCCGAAAAGCTGCGCGCCCAGGCCCAGGCCGAGGACGCCGCGTATCGCAAGCGCGTGGTGCCCGCGCGCCGGTTGCTGCCGGGGCTGACCAGTCACGGCTTCGGCTTCGTGACCTACGCGCTCATCTTCAGTTGCGCCGCCATCTTCCTGCTCTCGCAGATGGGCGATGATTTGGGCCGGCTGGCCCCGCTTTTCATCACGAACGTGGACGTGGGCGACACGCAGATTACCTGGCAGCCCGGCCTGTCCGAAATTCGGCATGGCGAAGTGTGGCGGCTCTTCACGCCCATCCTCATTCATTTTGGGTTCATGCACATTCTATTCAATCTGCTCTGGCTCCGGGATCTGGGCAGCATGTTTGAGGCGCGTCTCGGTTCCGGCTATTTCGGCATCTTCGTCGTCGTCGTCGCGGCCGCTTCCAATTACGGCCAGTATCTCGTGACCAAGCAGCCGATCTTCGGCGGCATGTCGGGCGTGGTTTATGCCCTCATCGGCTACTGCTGGATTCGCGGACGCTTTGATCCCGGTGCCGGCATGCAACTTGACCGGCAAAGCCTGGTCTTCGCCCTCATCTGGTTCGGGCTTTGTTTCACGGGCTTGCTGGGACCGATTGCCAACACCGCGCATGGCGTCGGGCTGGTGCTGGGCATGGCCTGGGCTTTTGTGGATGCCAAGCGCAGTTGAGCAGGGGAAAGTCCGATGAGTCTCGCGAAGGCCGCGAGGGAAGGAGAAGCCGGTGGAATAAAATCGAGTTCACGAATTAACGAAGCGTCGGTTCAGGAAACTTTTCCATTTCACCTTCGCCTCCTTCGCGAGAAATCCTCTCCCCTCAAGGTTTCGCCGCCTGCGCTGCAGCTTGGGGCGGATGCGCCGTGCGCCAGGTTTTCACCGCCAGTCCGGTCAGGAGGAGCAGGAGAATGACGCCCAACACTTTCTGTTGTTCCTTGGTGAGATATTTCATGGCGTGTGTCCGGCAGTGAATAATCATCCTGCGCCGCCGAGGCAATGCTGATTCCCACCAGTCTTCCCACGGTTCGGGATCATCTGGTGGGCGTGGCCCCATCTTACCGCAGGCGGCCCCGGCGTTGACCGGCGGGGTGGTTCATCGGTAGCGTGGCTTATGTTCCAACGCCTCAATGTTTCGCCATCCGCGCTTTCGGGCGCGATTTTTTCCACCGCAGTTCTGGCCCTGACGCTTTTCGCCAGTGGCTGTCACACCGCCTCATCCACGGCGGTGCGCCCCTTGCGGGCGCTCCTGATCACGGGGGGCTGCTGCCACAATTATAAATTTCAAAGCGAGGCGCTGACCAATGCGGTCGGAAGGCTTGCCGTCGTGGCATGGACCATCGTGCAGGAGGGCGGCACCGGCACCAAGGCGATGCTTCCGCTCTACGACCACCCGGACTGGGCCAAAGGTTATGACGTGGTGGTGCACAACGAATGTTTCGCCGACACCACCGATACGAATTACATCCGCAAGATCACCGCCGCGCATCGGGCCGGGGTTCCGGCGGTGGTGGTGCATTGCGCCATGCACACCTATCGCACCACCGGAGTGGATGACTGGCGCGAAATGCTCGGCGTGACGAGCCGGCGGCACGATCATCAGAGCCACTACCTGGTGCAGAAGGTGGCACCGGTGCATCCGATCGTGCAGGGCATCCCGGATGGTTGGAAGACGCCGTCGGATGAACTCTACGTGATTGAAAAGCTCTGGCCGCAGGCGCGCGCGCTCGCCACCTCGGTCAGCGAACAGGATGGCAAAACTTACCCCGTGGCCTGGATCAATCAGTATGGGAAAGCCCGCGTCTTCGGCACGACCTATGGACATTCCGACGACACGTTCCGCGACCCGGTGTATCTCGGCTACCTCGCGCGCGGGGTTCTCTGGGCGGCCGGGCGACTGGAGCCGTGATGAGGGAAACGGGCCGGGCGCAGGAACGATGAAGACCGGGCAGAAACTTTTTGACGCCGCCGCGCGCTGGCGTTTTGAACCGCACGACATTGCCTCGCAACTCGACCGGCGCGGGCAGTACGAGGTCGAGTTGGACAACGAGTTTCCACTGCTCATCAAGCTCTTCCACTACACGTCCAAGCGCCACACGCGTGGCGCGACCTGGCATGACCGGTTGGAGTTGTTTCTGCCGCTGGATGGCCCGGCCCGGTTTCGCATGGGCGAACAGGAGGTCGAATTGCAGCGCGGCGATCTGCTGGTGGTGGACAACCTCAAGCTGCATCACGTCGTGGATTTCCCCGGCTTCGATACGCGGGTGATCGTCATCAGCTTTCTGCCGGAGTTTGTCTATAGCCTCGGCTCGCCCTCGCACGACTACGCGTTCCTGCTCCCGTTCTATTCCAAGGTCGGGCGCCGTCCGCACATCCTCCGCGCCGGGGATGCGGCGGCGGGCACTGTGCATGATGCTTTGGGCTGTTTGCTGGAATGTTACTTTGCGGGCGCGGCGCAGCCTTTTTATCAGGCCGGGTCCAAGGTGTTTCTCCTCCACGTGCTCTATCATCTGGCCGGACATTTCCGCGCCTCGGAAGTGTTGCAGCGGGAGTTCATGCGCCAGCAGGAGCGGTCGTTGCGGCTGAAGAAGCTCTTTGATCACATCAACGCCCGGTCCGCGGAAAAACTTTCCGTGAGCGCGGCGGCCCGGCTCGTCGGGATGAGTGCGTCGCAGTTCATGAAGGCCTTCAAGCAGGTCGCGGGCATGACGCTTGTGGCCTACCTGAACCACGTCCGGCTGGCCAACGGTGCGCGCCTGCTGCGCGAGACGGACCGTTCCATCGCGGAGATTGCCGATGCCACGGGCTTCTCC
>JAYVWQ010000224.1:0-2676 GCA_043785945.1 Akkermansia sp. | reverse complement strand
GATCAGCCGCTCAAGACCTTGGGCGAGCACGAAGTCGCGCTCCGTCTGCACGCGGAAGTTCACACCTCCATGAAGGTGCGCATCGAAAGCGACAATCCCAATGCCGCCGCCGAAGTCGCAGCGGAATTGGCGAAGGAACAGGCCAAGTTCACTGAGAAGCGTGGTCGCCGCTCTGACGTCAAAGTCGAAGAGGCCAAGCCTGAAGCCAAAGCCAAGCGCGCGAAGTAGTCGGCGCGAAAAATTTCAAGAAGGGCGGAGCAGGAATGCTCCGCCCTTTTCTTTGGGTTAGGCATGACCGTTGCAAGGGGAATCCGATGCATGGAAGTCTCTGCTACCGAACTTCCCCAGCAGTCTTTTACCAATCCTTGAAGATGCGGTCTTTGGGTCTGTTAGTGCGGAGGTTCTGTGGTTGGAAAATCATGGCGCGCTCGTCGCTCTTTTGGGCGTCCAGCAACTGCATGGCCTGCTGCGGGGTCATTTGAATGACCTTCGCTTGGGCGGCTTGGCCGGGTTCCTGGCTGCGTTTATCTTGCGCAGACTGTTGATCCTGCTGCTTCTGATCGTCTTGTTGCTTTTGGTCTTCCTTGTCTTTCTTCTGTGACTCGGAATCCTTCTTCTTCTGCTCCTCTTTCTTTTGGTCGTCGGACTTCTGCTGATCCTGTTTCTGCTTTTGCTCGTCCTTCTTCTGCTGGTCGTCTTTCTTTTGATCCTGCTTTTGCTGATCCTTTTGATCCTTCTGGTCCTTCTGATCTTTATCGTCCTGCTTGTCCTTGGAATCCTGTTTGTCTTGCTGCTGCTGTTGCTGCTTCAACTCCTCCAACTTCTGCTTCACCAGCTCCAGATTGAATTTCGCGTCCGCGTCGTTGGCGTCGAGCTTCAAAGCGCTCTCATACTGGCGCACCGCCTCCTCCCACGCCTGGGTCTTGGCCTTCGCATCCTGCTCCTTCTCACCGAGGCGGAAGTGAGTGTCGCCGAGATTGTAGTAGCTCTGCTCCTGCAGCTTCAGGTCCGGCGTGGAGAGCGTGGCGCTGAAATGTTTGAGCGCGCTCTCGTAGTCCTGATCTTGAAACGCCGCCGCGCCCGCGTTGTAGCGCAGTCGGGCATCCTCCGGTTTCTTGTGGGCGAGCCGTTCAAACTCAGTGCGCGCCTTGGAATACTTCCCCTGCTGATAATTTTTCAGCGCATCATCTGCCGCCCCAAACCCATTCACTGCACCGAACAACAACACGACCAGCGCCACCGCGCCCGCCGCTGGCTTCGGACCTTGGACCTTGGACTTGGGACCGTTGCTCCGTTCTGGAAAAAACATCTCCGCCAACAATAGCAGAACTGCCGCGCTGACCAACCACTGAAACCGTTCGTGGTATTGCCGGGTGGTGCGCGTGGAAAAATCCGACTTGGGCAGCGGCGCGAGGCCGCGTTCGTAGAGCACATCCATGGTGCGCGCGCCGGTCAGCGGGAGGTAAAAGCCGTCCGTGGCCTTGGCAATTTCCTGGAGCAGCGGCTCGTTCAGCCGGGACTTCACCGCGTTGCCCTCGCCGTCCTTGATGAACACACGGTTACCGTACGGGTCTTTGGTGCTGAGGATTTCTCCGGCGGGCGTGCCCACGCCAATGGTGAAAATGCGGAACCCGTCTTGGGCCGCCGTGCGCGCGGCGTTGCGCGCGGTGCCATCTTCGTCGTTGTCCTCGCCATCGGTGAAGATGACGAGAATCTTGTGGTTCTCCGTGTCCTCCTTGAAGGCCGATCGCGCCGCCTCAATCGCCTCGGCAATGGCGGTGCCGCCTTGGGGAATGATGTTCACGTCGAGGAATTCCACGCTCTGCCGGAACGCTTCTTCATCCAGCGAGAGCGGGCATTGGAGAAACGCGCCGCCCGCGAATGCGACCAGCCCGAGCCGGTCGGTTTTGGCCAGGCGCATCAAGTCGATGGCGGCCAGCTTCGAGCGTTGCAGGCGGTTGGGCTGTACGTCGTCGGCCAGCATGCTCTTGGACGTGTCGATGGCGACCACGATGTCGAGGCCGCGCTGCTTCGCCTCCTCGATGGAGTAGCCCAGTTGCGGTCGTGCCAGCGAGAAGAGGAGCAACGCCACCGCACCGCAAAAAAGCGCGATCCGGATTTTCTGTCGGCGCTTGGACACGCCGCTGGTCAGCGTGTCGAGCAGTCGCGCGCTGACGAACCGGGTTAGCAGCCGCTGCTTCACCCGCCAGCTCCAGAGGAGCAGCGCGGCCAGCGGCACGAGCAGCCAGAGCGACCAAAGCCAGAGTGGGGAGCCGAAGTTCATACCGGGGGAAATGACGAATGACGAATGGTGAATGACGAGTGAAGGCCGAAATCTGAAGGCCAATCTGATTTGGTGGCGATGCGACCAGACATTGAACTTGGGGCTTCGTTCGTCATTCGCCATTCGTCATTCGTCATTTCATTCACGGCAGTCTCCTCCAAATCGTGTTCGCCAGCAGCACCTCCAGCAGCAGCAGCGCGAGTCCGGGCAGGACGAACCAGTGGAACAATTCCTCGCGCCGGACGAATTTCTTCACCGTCACCTCGGTTTTTTCCTGCTGATCAATTTCGTCATAGATGCGGCGCAGCGTATCGGTGCTGTCGGCACGAAAGTATTTGCCGCCGGTCTTCTCCGCGATGGCCGTGAGCGTGGGTTCGTCCACATCCACTTCC
>JAYVWQ010000223.1:0-8133 GCA_043785945.1 Akkermansia sp. | reverse complement strand
GTGAACTTTTGGAGTGATTGCATGGCGGTGGTTTAAGGGTAAGTGCCCCCGGGTTAAAACACTTTTTTCGCCGCTTCCTTGCTCCAGGCCAGCAGGACGACGCCGGCCACCGCAATCAAGCCACCGACCAACGAGCGTTTGCGCGGGCGCTCGCCTTCGACGAAGAGCGAGAAAGGAATAATGACCAGCGGCGTGAGCGCCACGATGGGCAGCACCACGCCCGTGCCCTGCTGCGAGAGCGCCCATTGATAGCAGCCCACGCCGAGAGACGGACCCGCGAGGGCGTTGACGAGAACCCACGGCCAGATGGGTCGGGCGGTGAGAGGTGAAAGTGGGGAGTTGAGAGCGGAGGAAGCGGGCGGCTTGGTGCGCCATTGGACTATCACCCACGTCCCCACGGCGACGGCGAGGCCGGCGAGGATGCGCTGGTAGGCGGCGGTCAAGCCGTCGATGTGTTCGCCCGCCTGCTTCATCACATCATACGCATGGCGGCTCAAGACGGCGCCCAGTCCCTGCCCGAGGGCGGCGATGAGGCCGAAGCTCACGCCCACCCAAAACATGCGCCGGGAAATTTCCAGATGCCGCCCCGGAGCCAGCGCCAGCGCCACCCCTCCCAAAATTAAAACTGCCGCCAACATCTCAGCACCATTCATCCGCGTGCCCAGCCACAGCCATTCCGTGGCCGCCGCCAACGGTGCGGCCAGACAATGCACCAGCAGAATCGACAGCCTTGAACCGATGCGGGGCAGGGCTTGATAGAGCGCGATGTCCCCCAGCCCGAAGCCGAGGAAGCCGCTCCACAAAAAGATGGGCAGGGCCTTCCCGCTCAAGCCCTGTCCCCAGAGATGCGCCCACAGCGCGAGCAGCGCCGTGGCCAGCAGCACGCGGTAGAGATTCGCGCGCACTCCGCCGAGCACCTGGCTGGTCCGCTGCGCGCAAACCCCGGAGATGGAAAATAAAATGGTCGTGAGAAATGCCGGTCCCATGTGCGGCGTGTGTAGCGGCAATGCGTGCGGGGTGAAAGCGGGAAAGAGAATTCAGATCGGAGAAGAAGCAAGGTGGGCGCGGAGATCCGGCTGCCCAGCCCCGTCCTCCCATCCACCGTGGAAAATCACTTCGCCTCGTCGCCGTCCGGCTTGTCTTCCTTCGGCTCTTCCTTCTTCTCCTCGGCGGCAGCCTTGTCGTCCTTGGATTTCTCCCCGTCTTTTTTCTTGTCGTCCTTTTTCTTTTCGTCGGCCTTGAAGACGCGGAGGCGTTCGCGGAGCCATTCGTCCTGCACGCCCTTGTCGCGCGCGGATTCGTAATCTTTCTTGGCCTCCTCCCGGTTGCCGAGGAGGTCGTGGACTTGGCCGCGATCCATGAGCAACAGCGGGTCGGTCGCACCCCGTCCGAGGCGATCGTTCAACTCGGTCAGGGCCGCTTCCAAATCTTCCTGCGCCTGGCCCTTCTTTTTCAGCGCGAGAAAAGTCCGGGCGCGGCGAATGAGCCAGGTGCTTTGCACGCGCGCGCCTTCCAACTCGGCCTCGATTTTCACCAGCGCCTGCTCGGCCTTGCCGCCGTCGATGAGCGCGTCGATCCATTCGCCTTCGAGCAGGCCGCTGCCCGTTTCTTTGAGTCCGTCTTCGAGTCCCTTGATGCGCTCCTTCTTCTGGCCGAGTTGCTGTTGGAGCTGGCTGCGCGCGAGATACCACTCGCAGTTGTCGGGGTGTTGGTGGATGGCCTTGTCGGCGTCGTCGAGCGCCTTTTGGTAATCCTTGCGCGCGCGCAGAACATCGCAGCGCACCATCAGGAGAGAGGCGCGCTCGGCTCCTTCGGCGGCGTATTTGATGCCGCGCGTCGCGGTGTCGTAAGCCTCGTTGGTTTTGCCGGCGGCGAAGTAGGCGCGGCTGAGTTCGCGCTGAATGATCGGGGAATGGGATTCAAAGGTCAGGGCGCGTTCGAGGTCTTTGACCGCCTCGGCGGTCTTGCCCATGACGTTGTATTCGATGGCGCGCTGGAGGAGCAGGTCGGCGGATTCACCCTCGGCCTGGAGGCGCTCGGTGAGTTCGTCGATCTCGTGCTCCGGCCCTTCGTGCGCGCGGGCCGGGCCGGGCAGCGCAAGCGCGAGGCACGTCAGGAAAATGACGAATGACGAAGGACGAATGACAAAGGCTCGTCCGCGTCCGGCTTCGGCCGTCTGAATTCTGCCATCTGAGTTCTTTTTCATAGGCACCTCAATCTTCCAGAATCAGCGACGGGTCGATGGACAAATCCAGCGCATCCGGCACGGCATGAGCCTCAATGGCGAGGATGTTCACGCCGTCCTTCAAATCGCGCTGGATGTCCTTGAGCGCCACGTAGGCGGCCCCGGAAGTCTCGCGCCGCTTGAGCTGCTGCACGTTGCGGCCGTTGCTCCGGCCAATGCCCACGCGCGCGACCTCGCGCCCGTTCACATAGGCCACGAAGCCGTCGCGGTAGTCCACGATTAAACCCAGTTCCGTAATCCGGTCGGTCTGCTCAATGTTGAACTCGTGGCGGAGATAAACCGATCCCGCCCGCCCGCGCTGACGCGTGACGGCGGTGCGGAAGGTGGCGTCGCCGAAACCAAAGCCGGCCGGACCGCGCTTCCAGCCGGAGGCGTCGAAGCCCTTTTGCGTCCACGCCAGTCCCTGCGGGTCCTGACCTTCCATGTATTGCCACTCGGCGGCTTTCGGGATGAGCACCTTGTAATCAACCGGCGCTCCATTCTGACCGCTGGAATCCGCCTCCTTCACCTGGTTGGTCGATTTTTTGTACTCCTCGGGCTGCCACGGCAGGGCGAGGCGGACGGGATCAACCTTGCCGCGCTTCACCAGGCTGAAGAGATCACGGACGTTGCCGGATTTGTTAATCATGCGGCCGGTGAGCGTGTCACCGTTCACGTCCACGAGCACCGAGCCGTATTCCGTCATCGTCTTCTTCATCAGCGGCACCGTGCCCTTGCGGCTTATGGCCGCGCCCGCATTGCCCGCGACGATGGCGACCAGGCCCTCGTGCGGGCGGATGCTGCCGCTCTTGCGATAAGCGCCGTCGCCGTCCGGGTCGCCGTCGCCATCATCCAGCACCTTGTTCTCCGCCGCCATGTTCGTCGAACTGTACGCGCCGTCGATCAGCATGGAGCGTTCATAGATGTGAGAGTGGCCGGCCAAGATCAGGTCCACGCCGCCGGATTCGATAATGGGCATGATGTTCTGGCGCATCTCGGTCATGTCCTTCTCCTTCTCGGAGTCATGCGATCCTTTCGTGTAAGGCGGATGATGCCAGAAGGCGATTAGCCACTCGGCCTTGGCCTTTTCCAGATCAGCCTTCAACCACTTGGCCATCGCGCCGCCGGCCTTGCGATCCAGGTCGTGCGAATCGAGGCAGATGAAATGAATGTTCGCCCAGTCGAACGAGTAGTATGCCTCGGTGCCAGAGGCCAGCCCGCCCGCCTCGCCGCGACGCGGCATCACGTAGGCATCGTAGTACGGGCCAACGCCAGTTGTGCCCTTCGAGGTGAAGCCCTCGTGGTTGCCCATGGTCGGCCAGCAGACGGAACTGCGCAGCGCGCCCTCGTAGGACTCGAAGAACCGGCTTTGAAATTCCACGTCGCGGCCGGTGCCGTAGGCCATGTCGCCCAAGTGCAGCCAAAGGTCGAGCGGGTGTTTCTCTCGCGCGGTGACCTCGAGCATGGCGCGATACACTGCGGCCTGATCGGGTCGCCCGGTGCCGCCATCACCCAGCGCCCAGAAGCGCACCGGCTGACGCGTCCCAACGGTCGGCGGCGTGGTGAACGAGTAGCTTTCGTCCGCTGGGGTGAGCCGCTTATCGCCGTCGAACACGGCGTAATAATACTTGGTCGCCGCCGTGAGACCCATGAGCCGCGCCTCATATTGGAAAGTGCCGATGGGCGCGCTGTGCATCTTGCGCAGCTTGAGATTCTCGTCCGTGCGGAAGCCTTGCCAGCGTTCGGGAATGGACTGCGTGTTCGTGCCGAGCGAAGTGCGAACAAGGATGCCCGTGCCGGATGTGTCGCTGACGTAGGAGAGTTCGCTGGTGAGTTGATCGGGGCGCGACCCCCATTTCACCACCGGCGTCACTGGCCCCTCGGAACGCCAGACCACGTAGATGGAATTGGTGGTGGAGAATTGCAGATAGGGCGCGCGGGCAAAAGCCGGACGGACATCCTGATCCGCGCCGGGCAGACTCACCGTCGCCAGCGCGACCACCATTAAAATCAAACAGTTCACTCGTGAACAAACGTGCATCGCGGCACGATCACGATAAAAGCCCGCGTTCGTCAATCGCGGTGACGGCGGAGGATACGGCGGACAGATCAAAACAGGTCCTCCGTCACTCGCCCGAGGGAATGGCAGAAAATGCTTGTTCACCCAGTTGGATGGTAGGGCGCGGCTGTCCCCAGCGCGCCGGGGCGAAGCGTGGGAGATACCGCAGGGATAAATGGTTCCTGCCGGTGGCAGTTTCTGGCACTTCGTTCGCGTCCCTCCGATCCGGTGACGCGCTGAGGACAGCCGCGTCCGACCTTTCGTGCCCTCGCACCAATGGGGAAAACCACCTACTGCGCCCGGGCGCGGTAGAAGCGCCGCCCGGCCGACGCGTTCGTTTCGCTGAAGTTAATCAGCCCGGTGGAGGAGACATTGGTCGTGAGCGAAACCCAGGTCGTGAGGTTGGATGAGCATTGCACCACGTAGTTGCTCCCCGCCGCGCCGAGCAGCAGCGCACTGAAACGCCCGCCTGCCACGATGCGGTTGGTGAAGCGCAGGGGTGCGTTCAGGTAGAGCGTCGCCACCAAACTGGTCACGCTCCCAGCGGTGTTCGTCACCACCACGTCGTAGCGACGCTGCTGGGCGGCTTGAAAATTCGTGAGCGACAACGTGGCGTTCGTCGCGCCGGGGAACTTCACTCCGTTCGTCCGCCACTGGAAAAACAGCGGGGCCGGGCCCGTCGCGCCCACGCTCAAGGTCACATTGCTGCCCACCGCCACGGTGCGACTGACGGGCTGATTCGTGATCGCGGGCGGCACGGCGGGCGTCCCGTGAGTCACGGCGACCTGGTAAAACGAAACACGCCCGCCCTCCGTCGCCGGGCCGCTGTTGTCCTGGAGATACGCGCCCGCCTTGAAATAATACGTGATGGTTTGCCACGCCGGATCGTCGGCCACGAAGTTGTGGCGGTTGGTCACGCCGTTGACCGCGATGATGGCCACGCCATCCGTGACTTGAATCTCGTAATTGATCAGCGCGTTGGTCGCGACCGTCCAGGTGAACTTGGTGTCGCCGCCCGCCGAGAGGCTGGTGCGCACATAAACCTGCACCCGCCCGGTGTCGTACTGCAACTTGATGAGCCGTTGCGAAGGGTAGCCGTGAACCTGGCCGATGATGACTGCGCCGGTGTCGGGCAGTTGCGTGACCCGGCACTGGCCGTGCAGGCGATGGGTGCCGGTGGCGCTCCAGTTCTGGCTGGAGTCGCCTGCGATCATCTGCTCGCGCAACTCCGTGCGCGGAGCCGTGGCTCCGCTCGTGGTCGCGCCGATGACTGGGCACCAGAAAACCATCGCCCCATCCGTGCCCGTGTAGAAGAACTCGCTGGAGTAGGTTTGCAGCGCGGGATTCTTCACCTCGGTCGATTCGCCCGTGGTGCCGCCCGCGTCGTCGATGGGCAGGGTGAGCTTCCAATGGCTGAGATCAAAGTTGCTGCCCGGCGGCACCGCGCCCGGCGAATTCCCCGCCAAGCCGAGCAGGGCCAGCCAGAGCAGGAGCGTGAACTTGAGTTGTATGGGCATCGTCAGAAAAACTTTCTGCGCCACCGTAGCAGACAATGGGCCGGGAGACGGACGCGAACTGACATTACTTTCCGGCGGAAGCGCCAAGAGCGTCTTAAAAATCATCCAACTCGCCCCCGCGTGGCGAAACACGCGCCCGTTGACGCTGCCGCAGTGCGGTCTGTAGATTCATGGTGTTCGCCGCAAAAGGCGAAATTGATGAACTTGTTTTCAAGAATCTGGAATTCGTCGCTCGGCAAGAAATACATCATGGCCCTCACGGGGGTCGCGCTGTTTGGCTTCGTCATCGGGCATCTCATCGGCAACCTCCAAGTCTTCGGGCCGCCGGAGATGATCAACACTTACGCGCACTTCCTCAAGTCGAAGGGCGGCTTGCTCTGGGGCGTGCGCCTTGGCTTGCTCGTGGTGGTCGCGCTGCACATCGCTTCGGCGGTCACGCTCGCGGTGCTCAACAAGGAAGCGCGGCCCATCGGCTATGCCGGCAAGTCAGCCTACGGCTCCACCGCCGCGTCGCGCTACATGCTGGTCAGCGGATTGGTCATTGCGGCCTTCATTGTTTATCACCTCGCGCACTTCACGGCGCTGCTCCCGGGCATCAATGGAGCCGGCGACTTCCGCAAGCTGACCACGGTGCTGCACGGCGAGACAGTGCCGGACGTTTACGCCATGATGGTTCTGGGTTTTCAAGTCTGGTGGGTCGTGCTCTTCTACCTGATCGCACAGGCCATGCTCTTCGCGCATCTCGGTCATGGTCTGGCCAGCATGTTTCAATCGCTGGGTTTCCGAAATCATGTCTGGTGGCCGCGCGTGCAGGGCTTCGCCAAGCTGGCCAGCCTCGCCATCTTCATCGGCTACGCATCAATGCCGGTCGCCATCTTCCTGCGCGTGGTGGGCAATGATTACGTGGAGAAACGAAAATACGATTTACAATCAGCCTCGGCTCCTGCTGCGGTTGTGACTCCCTTCACGGCTGGAAAGGAAGCGAAGTAACATGGCTACGCTCAATTCCAACATCCCCGCCGGCCCGCTCGCCTCGAAGTGGGAGAAGCACAAGTTCTCGACCAAGCTCATCAACCCGGCCAACAAGCGTAAGTACAAGATCATCGTCGTGGGCGCGGGGCTCGCCGGCGCTTCCACCTCGGCCACGCTCGCGGAACTCGGCTACGAGGTTCACAACTTCGTCTTCCACGATTCGCCGCGCCGCGCCCATTCCGTCGCAGCCCAGGGCGGCATCAATGCCGCGAAGAATTATCAGAACGACGGCGACTCCGTGCATCGCCTCTTCTACGACACGATCAAGGGCGGCGACTTCCGCGCACGCGAAGCGAACGTGCATCGGCTCGCCGAAGTGTCGGTCAACATCATCGACCAGTGCGCGGCGCAGGGTGTGCCGTTCGCCCGCGAGTACGGCGGGCTGCTCGACAACCGTTCCTTCGGCGGCGCGCAGGTTTCGCGCACGTTTTACGCGCGCGGCCAGACCGGCCAGCAGCTCCTGCTCGGCGCGTATTCCGCGCTTTGCAAAATGATCGGCAACGGCGGCGTGAAGTCGTACACACACTCCGAGATGCTCGACCTCGTTGTCGTGGATGGCCACGCCAAGGGCATCATCGTCCGCAATCTTCAGACCGGCGAAATCACGCGGCACAGCGGCGACGCGGTCGTGCTCGCGACCGGCGGCTACGGCAACGTCTATAATCTCTCGACCTATGCGCGCGGCGCGAACGTCACGGCGGGCTGGCGCGCTTACAAGCGCGGCGCGTGCTTTGCCAATCCGTGCTACACGCAGATTCATCCGACGTGCATTCCGGTCAGCGGCGACTATCAGTCGAAGCTCACGCTGATGAGCGAGTCGCTGCGCAACGACGGTCGCGTCTGGGTGCCGAAGCGCAAAGAGGATTGCGGCAAGAAGCCGGCGGACATTGCGGAGGGTGATCGCGACTACTACTTGGAGCGGATGTATTCCGCATTCGGCAATCTGGCTCCGCGCGACATTGCGAGCCGCGCCGCGAAGACGGTCTGTGACGAGGGACGCGGCGTCGGCGAGACGGGCCTCGGCGTCTATCTGGATTTCTCCGCCGCCATCGCACGGCTCGGCGAGGCCAAGGTGCGCGAGCGTTACGGCAACCTCTTCGCGATGTATCACGAGATCACGAACGAGAGCGCCTACCACACGCCGATGCGGATTTATCCGGCGGTCCATTACACGATGGGCGGCCTGTGGGTGGACTACAATTTGATGAGCAACGTCCCCGGCCTCTTCGTGCTCGGCGAGGCGAACTTCTCCGATCACGGCGCGAACCGTCTCGGCGCGAGCGCTCTCATGCAGGGCTTGA
>JAYVWQ010000222.1:0-8879 GCA_043785945.1 Akkermansia sp. | reverse complement strand
CCGGAAGCGCGCGCCGGGGAGACGGCGGCGTTTGGATTGCGCATGCCGGCGGGTTGGAACTTCGAGGAGTTTCAATCCGTCACCGGCTACGATTTGCGCAGGGGCTGGGCGGAGGAAATGCACCGGCTGGTGGGACAGGGCTTGGGCGAGATAAATGACACGGGCTTTCGCCTGACCGCGCGCGGCCTGCGTTTCGCCGACACGGCGGCGGAAGAGTTTCTGCGCATCGGGCAACCGGTTTGAGACAGCTCAAGCCTTTTGATGGTGGGGCGCGTCGCTCCGCGCGCGCCGCCGGATCGGAGAGTCGCAAATGAGGAATCGAAATTTCCACCGGCGCGAAACAGCCCATCCATGCAGAGTCCTCTCTGTCCCTCCGCGCGCGCGGAGCGACGCGCCCCACCTTTCCGTCGTTCCTTTACCACCCTTGCTGACTGGCAAACTGACCCGCCCGGCAAGTGCGCCCTTGCGCGGGGCAACGTCACCATGCAAATAAACACCCGCATGTCAGGTTCTTGGGCCATTCAGTCCGTGCCTCGCCGCCCCATCCTCGGATGGCTGGCGATGCTGGCGCTGCTTTTAGCCGGCATGGTCGGCGCTTTTAACGTCTCGGGTGCCTCGATCACGGCCACCGTGGATCGTCCGATCATCACGCTGGGTGAGACCGTCACGCTCTCGCTGACCGTCGATGGCGTGCAGATTGGCCAGCCTAATCTGCCAGCCATTCCCAATTTTCAAGTCGTCGCGCGCGGGCAGTCTTTCGTGATGGATGCCGCCCGCGGCACTTCGGTCCAGACCTACACCTTCCAGCTCGCGCCCAGTCAGGTCGGCGATTCTGTCATCCCGGGCTTTCAAATCGACGCGGGTGGACAGCCGCTCCGCACCCAGCCCATCGCGGTGAAAGTGCTGAAGCCCGGCGACGCCGTGGCCGCTCCCGGCGCGATCATGCCCAGTTCCTTCATCAAGCTCGTCACGTCCAAGCCGCAGCTCTACGTCGGGGAAGTGGGCGAGGTCGAGGTGCAGGTTTATTTCCAGGAAGGGCGCATCACGCAGTTCCCCCAACTGCCCGCCGACGCCGGCTTCACCGTCGGCAAGTGGCCGCAGCCCAGCCAGACCCGCGTGCAGTTGAGCAACCAGGTTTACAACCTCGTCACCTTCAAGCTCGCCCTCACGCCCGTGAAGGCCGGCGGACTCACCCTTGGCCCGGCCACGGTCGTCCTGCTCGTGCCGGATAAAAACCGGCGTGCGGATTTCTTCTTCGGTCGCCCTGAGCAACAGGTGCCCATGACGGCGGAAAAAATCGTGGTCCAAGTGCGGCCCATCCCCGAGCAAAACGTCCCGCCGACCTATGCCGGGGCCGTCGGCAGTTTCACCCTCGCTCTGACGGCTGGTCCCACGAATGTCGCCGTCGGCGATCCCATCACGGTGCGCGTGCAGATTCGCGGACGCGGCGCGCTTGATGCCGTGCGCCTGCCGCCGCAGCCGGAGTGGAACGAGTTCAAGACCTATCCCGCCTCCAGCCGCATCGAGGGCGGCGATGCGAACAATCATTCGGGCACCAAGCTCTTTGAACAGGTCGTGGTGCCGGAGCGCGCCGGGATCAAGGCGCTGCCACCGCTGGCCTTCACTTATTTTGATCCCGAGCAGCGGAGTTTTCGCACCCTCACGACTGCGCCTGTGCCGATCAATGTCGGCGTGGCCACGGGCGCGACCACCGCGTTGCCCAGTCTGCCAGGTGTGACTAATGCCACGCCCGCGCAGCCTGCTCCCGACTTGGCGCACATCAAACCCTTCCTCGGTCCCGTCACGACTTCGTCGCTGCTGATCGCAAACAAGGCATTCCTCCTCGTGCCCCTGCTGCCGCCGCTGGCTTGGGCGGGCTTGGTGCTGCTGCGCCGCCATCACGACCGGCTCGCCAATGATCCGAGGTTGCGCCGCCGCAATGAAGTGGCGCTGAAAGTGCGCGACGGTCTTGCTGAACTGCGTGCGAAGGCGGCGGCGAAAAATTCCGAGGCCTTCTTCGGCACGGTCACACGGCTTTTGCAGGAACAGATTGGTGAGCGCGTCGATCTGCCGGCCACCGCGATCACCGAGGCGGTGGTGGCGGAGCGGCTGCGCCCCGCCGGTGCGCCCGCCGAGTTGTGCGGCGCGGTCGCGGAGCTGTTCCAGATGTGCAACCTCGCCCGCTACGCCCCGGTGAAGTCCGCCGAGGAGTTGTCCGCCGTGGTGCCGAAGCTGGAAGTGACCTTGCGCGCGCTCCAACAATGGGAGGCTCAAGGATGAGCGCGCGTCTTCTGACTTTTCTCCTCTTCGCCATGTTTCTCGCCGCCGGGCTGCGCGCGGCGGAAACGAACACGTTGAACGTCGCGGCGGAGTTTGAGCGGGCCAACAAGTTTTACGAGCAGGGCAAGTTTGCCGAGTCCGCCACGGCTTACGAGGGCATCGTGCGGGCCGGGGTTTCGACGGCGACGGTGTGGTTCAATCTGGGCAACGCCAGCTACAAGTCCGGTCAGGTCGGTCGCGCCATCGCCTCCTACCGCATGGCCGAGCGACTGACGCCGCGCGATGCCGCGCTGCGGGCCAACCTGCAATTCATCCGGGGCAAAGTGTACAGCGACGAGCGCACGCGCGTCCCCGCGTGGAAGTCCGCGCTCCGCCTCGCCACGCTCAACGAATGGACGGTCGCCGCGGTGGCCGCGCTCTGGGCCTTCTTCGCCGTGCTGTCCGTCGCCACGCTCACGCGCCTTTCCTACCGCAAGACGGCGGTGGTGCTTTTCCTCGTCACGCTGTTCTGCGGCGCGGGCCTCGGACTGGCCTGGCGCGATCAAGTGGGCGCACGCGAAGCCGTGGTCGTGGCCCGGGAAGTCACGGCGCGCTTTGGTCCGCTGGATGAATCGCAGACCGCCTTCCAACTGCGCGACGGCGCGGAGTGCGCGGTGCTCGACACCAAGGGCGACTGGCTCCAAGTGCGCGACGCCGAGAAACGGACGGGCTGGCTTCGTCGCGATGATGTGATTGTGCTGCCGTGAAAACGAATAAATCTCGTTGCTCCCAACTCCGCCTTGTTGCGTGTCTCGCTGTGTTCGCCGCATGTTTGACTGCGGGACTGACGGCGACTCACGCTGCGTCGGCCAGCGTGCAACCGCTCCTTCATCCCGGCAAGTGGCCAACTTGGCCGCGAGGCAACGCTTCTCAAGTTGAGGTCGTTGGGAACTATGCCTACGTCGCTCTTGGTTCCGGTGGCTTGGCAGTAATTGACGTAAGCAATTCTTCCAATTGTGTCCAAATCGGCGGCTTTGATACCCGTGGGTATGTTTATGATGTGGCTGTCGTGGGCCGCTACGCGTACTTGGCGGACAGTTACATAGGCTTGAGGGTGCTCGATGTGAGCAACCCAACTAACTGCGTGTTGGTTGGCGGCTGTAAAGCTCTTGGTGACGCCCATAGCGTGGCCGTTTCAGGGAAATACGCCTACGTGGCGTGCGGGGCGGCGGGTTTGCAGGTGATTGATGTAAGCGACCCGGCCCACTGCGTGCGCGTCGGCGGCTACGATACAAGTGGTGCCGCCTTGGGCGTGGTGGTGGTAGGCAGCTACGCCTACGTGGCGGATTGGGACGCAGGGTTGCAAGTGATCGATGTGAGCAATCCAACCAATTGTGTGCGCGTCGGCGGCTATGACACGCTGGGGGTGGCTTCAGGAGTGGCGGTTTTCGGGAACTACGCCTTCGTGGCCGGTTTCGAGGCTGGCTTGCAAGTGATTTCCGTGAGTGATCCAACCAACTGCATGCTTGTGGGCAGCTGCATCACAAGCAGAGCCAGCGATGTGGTTGTAGCAGGGAACTACGCCTATGTCGCAGATGCCTATGCCGGCCTGCAGGTGATAGACGTGAGCAATCCGCTCAATTGTTTTCAAATAGGCGGTTACGATACGCCGGGGTCGGCCTCTGGTGTGATGATTTCCAGCAACCGTGCCTACGTGGCGGATTCGGGTCGTGGGCTACAAGTGATAAACGTGAGCAACCCGACCAATTGCTTACGTCTCGGCGGCTACGATACGATCGGACTAGCCTTCGCCGTGGCTGTTTCTGCGAGCCATGCGTACGTGGCCGATTGGCAATCGGGTTTACAGGTAATTGATGTGAGTGACCTCACCAACTGCGTCCGCGTCGGTGGTTTTAAGACCGGCGGAGCTGCCCAAGGCGTGGCCCTAGCGGGGAATTACGCGTACGTGGCGGCTGGGAAGTTGGATGTGATCGATGTGAGCAATCCGACCAACTGTGTGCGCGTGGGCGGTTACGTTACCAGCGGGAATGCCTACGACGTAGCGGTGGCAGGAAATTACGCCTACGTGGCTGACTCGACCAAAGGTTTGGCGGTGATTGACATACGCAACCCGACCAACTGCGTAAGGGTCGGCGGTTACGATACCGATGGAATTGCCCAAGGCGTGGCCGTGGCGGGGAACTACGCCTACGTGGCGGACTACGAGGCTGGCTTGCAAGTGATTGACGTGAGCGATCCAACCAACTGCGTGCGTGTAGGCGGCTACGACACCCCGGACAAGGCCTGGAGAGTGGCGGTGTCAGGGAAATACGCTTACGTGGCTGACTTCCATTCGGGCCTGCAAGTGATTGATGTGAGTAATCCCACCAACTGCGTGCGCGTGGGCGGCTACGAAACGAGCGGAGGGGCTGCCGTGGGCGTTTCCTTTTCTGCCAACCTCGTGTATATCGCGTACGCCGGTTTGGGCTTGCGGGTGATTGACGTGAGCGACCCCACGAACTGTGTGCGCGTGGGTGGCTACGACACGAGCGGAAGTGCTTGGGGCGTAGCGGTAGCCGATGGTCGAATCTACGTCGCTGATTATGAGGCTGGCCTGCTGGTTCTGCCCACGCTGCCCAATGTGCAATTCACCGTCCGCGTGAACGCCACCACCAATGCACCTTTCACTCTCGAAGCCGCCAATAACCTGAACGCCCCCATCACTTGGACGCCGCTGTTGACCACCAACGTGTCCGTCATGCCTTTCGACTACGTGGATTTCGACGTGAAGCTCACCAACCAGCCGCAGAAGTTCTACCGCGTGCGGCAGCCGTAGTCCGATCCTGTCTGGCCGGATGGGGAGCGCACCCGCCCTCGGGTGCTGTTTTCCGCGCCCTCGCGGAAAACCGGCGTGGCACGAGACGGTGCGAAGTTTTCACAATCTTGGTTCGCAATCCGATGCTGGATGCGAGGGCGCATCCAGCTACACCCGAGGGCGGGTGTGCTCCCCAGCTTCAGAGTCCCGGTTCAAAGCAACCCGCGTTCGTCCAAATCATCCTCGTCCAGCCCGAGGTAGTGCCCCAGTTCGTGCATGAAGGTGATGCCGACTTCTTCCTCAAAGGATTCCTCCGCGCCGCCCACCATCTCCCAAAGGTTGTCGAGGTAGAGGATGATCTGGGGCGGCAGGGGGACGTGCTGTTCATCCGTGAACTCGCCGCCGACGAAGAGGCCGAGCGTATCGGCTTCGAGTCCGTCGGCCTGGAGCGCGCGGCTGGGCAGGTGTTCGTAGGTGACGGGCAGGGCGGCGGCGCGGGCGCGCAGCTCCGGCGGCAGCTCGGCGAGGGTGCGGGCGACTTCGGCCTGGGCCAGTTTGAGAAGATGGGGCCAATTCATAGCTGTGCGCTCCTTCGCGTCTGACTGAATTTTTTCAACACGGCGGGATTGCCCTCAAAGAAATGCGCGAGGTCCGCCAGCACATCGACCGTGGCGGGACTGAGGTGATGTTCGATGCCCTCGATGTCCTGCTGCTGGGTCTCGAGGCTGAGGCCGAAGAGGGAGAAAAAACGCGACAAGGTTTCGTGCCGCTGCCGGATGCGCGTGGCCACCTCGCGTCCCTGGTCCGTGAGGACGAGGCCGCGATACTTCACGTAGTTCAGGTAGCCCAGCTCGTCGAGCTTCTGCACCATGCTGGTGACGGAGGCGCGCTGCACGCCCAGCGACGAGGCGATGTCCACCACGCGGGCATAGCCCTTCTCCTGAATCAGCTCATGGATTCGTTCCAGATAATCTTCGGCGCTTTGGCTGGGGCGCAACTCGGGCATGGGGCGGAGTTAATCACCCGGCGAAGAGATGTGGCAAGCGTGGCGGTGCGCGGGGGTGCGAAAGGTGGGGCGCGTCGCTCCGCGCGCGCCGGGCTGCGACGGGGAAAAACGGAACGGATGGGATCGTCGTTGCCGTCGTCATCTAGCGGCTGCTTTCACCCGACTCTCCCATTCGCGACGCGCCCCACCATCCCGCTCTTGGAAAATAATTTGTGAACAAGTCGGCCTCCATACTACGGGCACAGGACACGGTCCTGTGGTGAACTGCCTTGCCGCGTGAATCGCGGCCGTGTCGCTCCCGAATTCCTCACGGGACGGCATCCGGCGGCGCCTTCGTCTTTGTGTGAAGACGAAAGGCTCTGCCCGCAGAAAACCAACACATCGAACCATGAAGACCCTGCTCACGGGCCTGTTCGGCCGCGCTGCCGACCTCGCCCAAACCCAACCCCTCCTCGCGCTCTGCCTCGGCGGAGCGCTGCTCGCCCTGTTCCTCTCGCTCTGGCTGCGACCGCCCGCTGTGCCGCCGTCGCCCACCCGAACCTCGCTCGTCTGGACGGTCTATTCGCAGTTCGGGCGCTTTCTCTTCGCCGCCACCGTGGTGCTGCTGCTCGTGCAGACGCTGGCCGTGCTGCGCACGTATCTCCGCAAGTCGGTCGCGCAGTTTCAGCAGACTCACGGGCGCGTGACCGAGGCGAATTACAACGCCGTGCAGACCATCTGGGGCGCGGAACAAACGCAGCGCGAGCTGACCCTGCAAGTTTCCTACGACGAGGAAGTGACCGAGCGCACCGAGTTCGAAAACGCGGCCAAGCCCACCATCATTCGCAAGAAAACGGTGCGGCATAACGTGACCGGCAATCCGTTCCTCTCGGCCGCCCACGACATCACGCTCAAGCAGAACGCGCGCAAGAAAGGCTCGGCGCTCTACGGCGGCTACGAGACGACCTGCCGTTTCTCTTGGAAGCTGCAAAGCCCGGCCAACCGTGCGACGCAGGGCCGGCTGCGCTTTCCACTTCCGGCGCAGGGCGCGATGTATGACGCACTGACCGCGACCATTGACGGCGAGGACGTACTGCCACAGATGGAATTGAGCGAGGCCGCGCTGGTGCTGACGCGGAATTTGGAGCCGCACGAGGAATTCGAGGTGGTGATTTCGTTCCAGAGCCGGGGCATGGCGCAATGGTATTTTCAGGTGCCGGAGCAGCGGGAGATTCGCGACTTCACGCTCACGCTGAATCTGCCCGACCTGCCGAAGGCGAAACTCAACTATCCCGAAGGCTGCATGTCGCCGACGGACATCCAGCCCACCGAGTTCAATCGCGGCTCCGTGCTGACCTACCGGCTCGACCACGCCATCTCGCACAAGGGCATGGGCATTTCTTTTCCCCCGCTGCCGCAGCCGGGCGCCACGACCAACGCCGTGCTCGGTGAGGCGGAGCGCGGCTGGATGCTCATCGTCGCGGCGCTGCTGCTGACGCTCGCGCTGGGCGAAGTGCGCCACGCTGTTTTGCTGACTGCGCTCTTCGCTTGCGCCGTGGCGCTGGGCTTCGGGGTGCTGGGTGACTTCAGTGATTTGCTGTTTGGCTTTTGGGGCACGGCGATGGTGGTTTTTCTGCCGTTGCTCATGCTGCTCGCGTGGCGGGTGCAACGTCTCATCGGAGGGACGACCGGGAAAATGCTGGCCGCGTTGTTCATCGTCTTCGGCCTGATCTATCCGACGGCAGCGGGACTCGATGGGGTGCGGCAGAGCCTTTACCTAAACGTCTGTGGATTTCTCTTTCTCGCTTTTACGGCCTGGCAGCTCTCCCGCCAAATGGCGGATGAACTCCGTTCTTCATCAGCGGAGCCAAGCGGTGAGACGCAGCCAGCATCGTAGCGGCTCACTCCCCGCGCGTTATCATCCCGCGCGGTTAAACTTAGAGTGACGCCGCAGACCCAAAAGGCGCGGGGATTTATCTCCGCGCCTTTTTTCGCTCAGGCTGGCTTCAACTGCGGCGCGGGCTGGGAGGGCGGGGCAGGGGAGTCGCCCGGCGGAGTCTTGCGGCGGAAACTTTGCCAGAAGCGGACCGGCAGCAAACCGAGCGCGATCATCACAAGCTGGGTGGCGATGAAGGCCATGAGCCACTTGAAGGCCGAGTCCATGAAACCGTAGCTGTGCAGGCCGATGCCGAGCATGTTCACGCCGAACCACGACCAGCTCGTGACGATGTTGCCGACGATGGCCATGTTCATCAGCCCGCGTTCCTTGATCAACCCGCCCCAGCGCGCGTGCAGGATGACGGCGTTCCAGAGCACGATGAGGAGCGCGCCGTTTTCCTTCGGGTCCCAGCCCCAGAAGCGGCCCCACGACTGGTCAGCCCAGATGCCGCCGAGCACGGTGCCGACGAAGCTGAAGAGCGTGGCGAAGCAAACGATGGCATAAACCATCTTGGTCAGGGCCTTGCCGATTTCGGTCGTGCCGCTCTTCACGGAAAGCACCGGCGTGAAAACGCCGAGGCAGATGTAAGTGATGGCGAGCAGTCCGGCGACGAAGGTGGAGGCGTAACCGAGCGTGACGACCACGACGTGCGTGGCGAGCCAGAAATTGGTGTCGAGCACGGCGCGCAGCATTTCCATGGTGTCACCGCCCAGCGCGAGGTTGTGGGCGATGAGCAGCGTGATGGAACCGGCCAGCGCCGCGACCGCGCTGCCGAGGCCGACTTTGAAGACGCGTTCCAACATCAGCCCGAGCACCATCGCGCCCCAGCCGATGAAGATGGCGGAGGAGTAGAGGTTCGTGACGGGCGGGCGTCCCTCCAA
>JAYVWQ010000221.1:0-10658 GCA_043785945.1 Akkermansia sp. | reverse complement strand
CGAACTCGCTGGCCCATTCCTCGAAATGCACGGCGCGTCCGCCCAGTTCCGCCGCCAGCGTCACGGCGCGATCATGCGAACGATTGCTCACGATGACGCTGTGCGCGCCGCGTGAGAGGAGCGCACGCGCGGCCTTCTCGCTCGTCTCGCCAGCCCCGATGACCATGACCTGCCGGCCGTTCAACGAATCAAAAATCTTCTCCGCCAGTTCCACCGCCACCGACGCCACGGAGATGCTGCCGCGCTGGATGTTCGTCTCGGTGCGGATGTGCTTGGCCACGTTGAAGGCGCGTTGGAAAGCCTTGTTCAAATGCGCGCCGGTGTGCCGGTGCTGGAGCGCGAGGTCGTAGGCCTTCTTGAGCTGACCGAGAATTTCCGTCTCGCCCAGCACCATCGAGTCGAGACCGCTGGCCACTTTGAAAAGATGTTCCACGCCATCCTGATCGGCGTATTGATAAAGCTCATCCGTAAGCGGGTCGCGGTAGTCGTGGGTGCGGATGAGAAATTCCCGCAAGGCGGCAAAGGCCCGGCGCGGCTCCAGCGCGGTGGCGGCGTAAATTTCCACGCGGTTGCAGGTCGAGAGAATCACCGCCTCCTCGGCCAGGCCGGAGGTGCGCAGGGCTTGCAGCGCCTCGGGGATGCGCGCCTCGGCAAAGGCGAACTTCTCCCGCACCGTGACGGGGGACGAATGGTGACTCAGCCCAATGACGACGACGTGCATATCAGGGGCGATGGAGGGGCGAGAGCAAACTCGAACTCCAGAACGTGAGCAGCACGAAGACGAACACGGCGATGGCCCCCCAGGCAAAGCGCCGTCCGCCCCGCCAGACCGTCCAGCGCAAGAGCAGCAGCCCGAGGTAGAGCACCCAGACAAACATCGACCAGAGGATTTTGAAATCCGCCGTGAACACGCGGCCCTGCTGCTGCATGAAGGCCACGCTGATGATGAGCGCGCCCGTGAGCAGGATGAAGCCAGCCAAGAGCAGCGCGCGGATGACGTGTTCCAGTCGCTGGATGGGCGGCATGAAGGAGAGCAGCGCGCGCATCTTGTGCAGCTTCAGGTCGCGTTCCTGCGTGAGATACATCATGCCGGCCACGGAACTGAGTCCGAACGCGCCATAAGCCAGCACGAACATGGCGACATGCAGTGTGAGCCAGCCGCCGCTGAAATCCATCGGCCCCACCGCGCTCACGGCCCTCGGAGTGAACAGGGCGAAGACACCAATCGCGAACAATACCGGGGCCGCGAACGCGCCGAGAAAACGCAGCCGCGACCAGAGGCCGAAGACGAGGTACGCCGCCGTCATCGTCCAGGCCACGAACAGGGTGGCCTCGTAAAGATTATGCACGGGACAGCGCTCCAGCGAAAAGCCGCGCATGAACATGGCCGTGGTGTGAAGGCCAAAAGCCGCGAGCAGCAGCAGGTAGTTGATCCGGTTGTCCACCCGCGTGTCCCGGCGCAGGAGGAAGATCGAATACGCCGCGCTGAGTCCGTAGAACAGCACGGCGAAACTGAAGATGGCGCGGTCAGACAATCCAAACACGGCGCGAGGGTAATTTAGCGAGCGAGTGGCGCAAGTGGCAATTCCCCGCGCCTTGCTTCTAGGTCAGCCGAAACCAGCAAAACAAAAAAGTTGTCTCGCGAAGCGGACGAAGGAAGCGAAGGATTGAGATGAAAATTCTGCGGAACGAATCCATTGATTCAGGAAGAAGGTTCTCCCCCGGTCGGCTTCTACTTCCTTCGCCCTCTTCGCAACCTTTGCGAGAATCAAAACGGTTCTCCAGCTTCGTTCCAAACTAGGGCTGCGTCTTCGGCGCGAGCGCCTTGCGCAGCGCCGCTTCCAGACTGGTGCCGCCCTGCTTGTTCGCCTCCGCCAGAGCCGCCGCCACGCCGCTGGCAAAAGCCGTCGAGGTCGAGGTGCCCACCACGTAATATTGCAGTCCGTTAAAGGTGATGAGGTTGCCGCCCGGCGCGATGCCATCCACAAAATCGCCACGATTGGCGTAGGCAGCGAGATTGCCCTGGCGATCACTGGCCGTGACCGCGACCACCTGCGAATAAGCCGCCGGATACGTGGGAGAAGTCACCGGCGTGTTCCCGGCGGCGGCGATGAACACCACGCCCTGATCGTGCGCGCTGATGATGGTATTCTGGAGGAAGCTGCTGTTGCCATCCCCGCCCAGACTGAGGTTGATGATGGTCGCGCCGCGGTTGACCGCCTGATAGATGCCCACCGCGATGTCGTAAGTGGTGGCAACGTCGTTCTCGCCAAAAATTTTCACGGGCAGAATGCGCACCGTGCTCTCCGTATCACCCCCGTTGGCCTTGGAAAGTCCGCGCAGAATCGTTTCCGCCATTGACGTGCCGTGGGTCGGTTCCGTGTCGGAGGTTTTGCTTTCGCCATTCACCGACAGCGCGGGCAGCAAAAAGTCCGCGATGCCACCGGCCTTTCCCTGCACGGCGGAATCAATCAAACCCACGACGGTGTATTTGCCATCCGCCGACACCTTGGGGAACAACCCAAGCGGCCCGCCCGGCTGACCGGTGGCCTGGGAAACTTCCGGACGCGAAACGACATAGTTGCTGTCCACGCTCTCGACGGAGGAATCAGTCTTCAACGCCGCGCGCGCCGCGTCCGCACTCTTGTCGTCGTCAAAACGCAGGCGGTAAGTGTTCTGTCCATCGGCGCGGCCCACCACTTTTGCGCCCAGTTTTTTGGCGAGCGCGTCGATGCTTTCGCCGGGCTTGAGCGTCACGATGAGTTCGTTGCCGATGCGGCTGGGGGCGTTGGTCCCACCTGATTCCGCCACGGGCTGGACGGCGCGCGTAGCCTGATTGCGGGAATTGCGGAAGACGAAGAGCTTGGAAGCGCCGTTGGTCTCCGGTACGAGCGCGTAATTGTAATCGCCCAGCAAACGGCGCAGCGCATTGCCCGGCGTCTGATCGGAAAACTTCGCAGACACGCGATTGGTGATGGCGGGATCGAGGTAAATGTCCCAGCCCGTGCGAGTGGCGACGCGTTGCAGCAACTCTGGCACGGTCCACGTCTCGACGCGCGCCTCCACGCGATCCCGCGCCGCATCCCAGCGCAACAGGTCGGCGGCGAACGCAGCCGGAACGCTCAAGGGGAGCGCGGCCAGTCCGACTGCGAGGTGCTTATGCCAATTCTTCATGCGCGCCGAATATAGGGGAATCCAACCCCGGTGCGACAGAAAGGTTGCGAGGCATCTGGCAAACACCATCCTGTTCCTTCAGCGTTCGGACAGGCGGGGGCATCGTTGCTCGGTTGAAGTAAGCCGCAAACCATCACCCTCACCATCTCCGCTTCATTGCCTTCCCGCGCCCGCCTGTTCATCCTCCCTGCATGGCACAGGCGCGACATTCCAAAGCGGGCGAATTCGTCCGACGGGGAATTTTTGCCGGCGTGCGCGACTTTGCGGAATTGGAACGGCGCATCGCCGCCCTGCCCGACGAGTCATCTCGTGGCGCGGCCTTTGAAGTTTTCGCCGAAGCCTACCTCGCGACCCAGCGCCGCCACGATGCCGCGACGGTCTGGCCGCTCGCGGCTGTTCCGACCCAGACGCTCGAGACGCTCGGACTCTCGGCACAGGACTACGGCGTCGACGGCGTGTTCCAGACGCGGCTCGGACACTTCAACGCCTACCAAGTGAAGTTCCGCACCGGCCGGCCCGCGCTGACCTGGCGCGAGTTGTCCACCTTCATGGGCCTGGCCGACAGCCCGCGCATCCGCAGCTGCGTCCTGCTCACCAACTGCGATGACCTGCCCCCGGTGCTGAACGAACGGCAGGGCTTCTTCTGCATTCGCGGCTCGGACCTGGACCGGATGGAGGCCGACGACTTTCGCGCCCTCGAAGCCTGGCTGGCTCACGCGGATTTCGTCGCGACCCGGAAGCAACCGCAGCCCCACCAGACCGAGGCGCTGGACGCTTTGCTCCCTGCGCTGGATGAACATTCAAATTGCTTGAAAGCCGAACATGGAATCGCATAGTCCGCCCATGTTCAGCGGCGAAACTCGTCAATCCCTCGCTGTCTTCGCAAGCGGCTACGCAAAGCGATGGCTGGATCAACAGTACGACAAGCTCGACAATGTTCCGCAGTGGCAACAACTAAAGTCGCTTGACCCAAAGGTGAAATACACCCTTGAGGCGGGACTCTACACGTTGTTGGCGTATTTGGATCGGAAGTGCGCGTCCGACACGCCGCTGCAAAAATTCTTTCGTGAAGTAATCAAGGATGCTCCACCGGAACTGGCGAAACGACTGCTTTCGGAAGCTCGGCAGGAAATCAGCGCGGATTCCAAGTCGGCTGAGGTCGTGACCAAAACTGGCCTTGAATCCCTTCTTCAACTCGACGACGCCCAATTGCAACAGATGTTGAGTTGGCTCGGTTCCTTGAAAGGCAGGGAACGTGACAAGCGCCTTGCAGAGATCATCAAACTTTCTGAAACAGACCTTGCTCGCATTGCGAAGCTTTCAACCGAAGAGCGCGATGTGCTGTTCGGAACGCGAACACGACCAGGCTCAGGCAAGCCAGCGCTGGCGGCTGTAAATGAAACGCTCAAAAATGCCAGAGCAAGGTTGCAGGAGAGAACGGCTCAACTCCGCTCCAAGGGAACACGGTAACTATGGACGACCAGCCCTCATTCGCAGAAGTGCTTCAGACGTTTTTGGGCCTGCTCATTGATTCGGCAGCCTACTGCAAAGAATACGGCTGGGACAAAATCAAGCGCTACGCCGCTTTCGTCTGGTTGGTCATGCGATGGTGCTTCTACATCGTCGCCGGGTACGGCGCATTCGCGCTGATATGCCTGCTCTGTCATGCTTCTTGGCCACCGATTTACAGCTTCTTCTTCGTTCTGCTTGGTGTCGCAGGTGTCGTCATCGCGATCTTGATGTATCCGTTCTGGCTCTCGTGGGAAATCCTGCGAAAGTTTTTTCCACAGGCTGAGAGAAGTTTGATCCGTCTCCTTCGCTTCGTCGCAGACATCGCGTTTTGGGCCTCCTTGCTGGCGATTTATTGCTACATCGTACCGGTTTGGAACAACCCCGGCGCAATGCCGTTGTTCCTGCTCGTGGTCTTTGCGTTGGCTCTGGCGAGTCTGACCGGACGGATTGTTTACAACCAAAGGCTGGTTCAAACCGTTCGGACCATCCAACTCGTGGGATTGCTGGTGCTCGTGACGCTTTCATTCACTTTTCCACAAACCACTCGCCACCTTTTGGCCGGCAAACGGCACTGGGACGACTCTGGCGTCGAAGCGCTCAGTCGAACACAACCGCTGAAGGTTTCCCGATTTGAGGACTTGGTATTTTTCAACCCGAAGTCTGGGCGTCCTCAGGTCTGGATGGACAAGCCGGCGAATGGCGATTTGGAATTCTATTCGGGCGAAGGCTTCAGCTCAATTACCCGCAGGCCGTATCAGATCATCGAAAGCGAAAAGCAAATTCAGGAAATCCGCGCTTGGTTTTCAAAAAGCGTGCGCGAACAGGCCGAAGCACAGCGACGGAAGCAAGACGCCGATGCGCTGGCTCGTGCCGAGCAGCAGCGAAAGCAATTGGAAGAAGACAACAATCGCACACAGCGAGCGGCGTTAGATGCGCGGCGACAGGAAGAACAGCAACGTCAGCAATTGGCGAAGGAGCGAGAAGAATATCTGGCGCGGTACATTCAGAAGCCTGCGGAAAAGTCAGGTGCGCGTATCGCGCTTTTCGTTGTCACGGAGAATCAGACACCGAACGAATCCGCGACCAAATCTCTCGGGGGAATATTCGGCGCGCGTTCGTATCCAGTGTCAGTAAGTTTTTTCACCACAGCATTTCTTTCTGACGGATTGTTTGATAAATCCTTTGGCGGCTCAAAAGGGATTCTGGACAAGCTTGAACTCACGAATTCTCTGGACGCGATTGTTTTGGGGCGTGAACGCGTCCACTACGTGACCAACGATGCGCTGGAGGGTGTGATCACCGCAAATCTCACTCTGGAGCTTTCCGCACTTTCCGCCTCTACACATCAGCCCATCAGCCAACATTCGGTTTCGGCGGCTGGGCCGGGCTTCAAAGTAGAACAAGCACGGGCCGCTGCTGAGGAGCGCGCCCTAAAAAAACTTGCCGCCGAACCTCTTGATCACTTCACTCGTCCGCTGCCGCAAAAACGCTAAACGCTTAATCGAATGAAACTCCTGCACTTGGCCATCGCCACCATCACCGCACTATCGCTCTTTGCAGCGACGGCTTTCGCGGCGGAAGATCCGCTAGACGCCCAGCTATCTGCGCTTGCGAAGACGCTCGCTGCCGAAATGAAAGAATCCGGACGAAAGAAAGCGACTGTTTTGGACTTTGCCGATTTACAAGGGAACACGAGCGAGTTCGGCCGGTTTGTTTCGGAACGTCTAACAGGCGAGTTGGTGTCGTTCCGCAAAGATTTCAACATGGTGGATCGCGCCAATCTCAAGCGCATTTTGGACGAGCACAAGCTCACTCAGGCGGGCTTGGTAGATGACCCAGAAGCCTCGAAAAAACTCGGCCAAATCTCGGGCGTAGATGCGCTCATTATCGGGAGCATCACTCCATTTGGTAAAAATGTTGAAATCAGTGCGCGGATACTCGCGACAGACAGCGCATTGATTGTCGGTGCCGCCAAAGCTCGCATTCCGAGGTCTGAAGACATCGACCAAATTTTGGGCCGAGATCTGAAATCTGCTGAAACCACATCGCAACGGTCAAAGGAGCAAAAGTCAGATGCCCGCTCAGTAAAGGATTTTTCAGCCAAAAATGCCTTTCAAACTTTCGACAATTTTGCGGTGGAACTCGATTCCTTTCGCACTCTGCGCGACGGAGCCTTGCTGTTTGCGTTGGTAGTGAAAAACCTCGGGACGAATGAGGACTTGTTGATCGGCTTAAACAAGCGGTCGGACGGAAAAATTGGAGGCGCAACGATTGATGGACAAGGCAACGAATTCTGGACGCAGTACGAAGAGAACGTGACCGGGTTAAGCGTTGGGGATGGTTGGTCACTTCAGCAATTCAAGTCCGGCGATTCTCAAGGTGAGTACCGGAAACGGATTCTGAATTCGCTCACTACTCTCCCCGCTGGGAAATCGATCAAAATGACCCTGAAACAACTACCGAGTGGGAGAGGGAACGAATTCACGGAGCCTTTCAAGTTTCAGTGTGAGTTCATCGTTGCCATCAAGAAGAATAATCGCGACGAGCGTTTCCTAGAGCACAATGTATTTGTCGAAGATTTGAGGTTAGCCCCGGAATCACCTTCGAAATAGCAATGTGACCCGGTCGTCGTCTTGGGCGTCACAGATGCATCAAACCGAACCCACCGGCGGCACTCCCCGTGAAAGGCTCTGGCCTGCTGACGATTCTCCATCCGCCGCCGCCGAGCCAGCCCCGCCCGCTTGGTTTGGCGAAAGCCGGGTTCGCCGTCCCGCACGATTCCAACCCGTCATTTCGCCCGGGCGGCTGACTCGTGAAGTTTAAGACGCAGGTTAAAGCAGACGACGAAATTCATCCGGCGTCAGCCCGGCGCTCTTGGCGATGGAACCCATGGTGATTGCGTTGATGGGGTTGTGGCGTGGAATGACGAGCCGCTGCTTGCCGTTGGTCATCACGATGTGGCCGCTTTGCCGGGCGATGTGGTAGCCGAGTTTCTCAAAGACGCGGACGGCGTCACGCTGGCTGATCCCCGGAAGCTTGGGCACAATCCTAAACGGTGACGAGTTCTTGAGTCACGCGCACGCCCTCGGTCTCCGCTTCGCGCTGCGCATCTTCTACCGCCACTTCCAGCCAGAGCTGAATCGCTTCACGGATGTTCACCAAAGCCTCGGCATGGGTCGCGCCCTGGCTGTGGCAACCCGGCAACGCCGGACAAGAGACGGCAAAACCTTCCTCGGATTCCACCATGACAACGCGATATTGCATGGCCTCAGATTATCGTCATTGGACGGCGTTGCAAGCCGCACGGCTGGCTCAACCTCACTCCCACTCAATCGTCCCCGGCGGCTTGCTCGTGATGTCGAAGACGCAGCGGTTCACGCCTTTGACTTCGTTGATGATGCGCGAGGAGAGTTTTTCGAGCAGGTCGTAGGGCAGCTTCACCCAGTCGGCGGTCATGCCGTCCTGCGATTCCACGGCGCGCAGCGCGATGGTGTATTCGTAGGTGCGCTCGTCGCCCATCACGCCCACGCTGCGCACCGGCAGCAGCACGGCGAAGCTCTGCCAGATTTTGTAATACCAGCCCGTCGCCTTCATCTCCTCGACCACGATGGTGTCGGCGTCGCGCAGAATGCGGCAGCGCTCGGGCGTGACTTCGCCGAGGATGCGCACGGCGAGTCCAGGCCCGGGGAACGGCTGGCGGAAAACAATTTCCTTGGGCAATCCCAGTTCGAGTCCGAGCTGGCGCACCTCGTCCTTGAACAGGCAGCGCAGCGGCTCCACGAGCTTGAACTTCATGTTCTTGGGCAGGCCGCCCACGTTGTGATGGCTCTTGATCATCGCAGCGGGATTGCCGGCGATGGGCACGGACTCGATCACGTCGGGATAAAGCGTGCCTTGGGCGAGGAACTTGGCTTTGCCTGCGCGCTTGGTCGCAGCGGCGAAAATTTCGATGAAGGTCTTGCCGATGATCTTCCGCTTGCGCTCGGGGTCGGTGACGCCTTTGAGCCGGCCGAGGAAAATCTTCTCCGCGTTCTCGGTCTGGAGCTTCATGTGAAAATGGCTCCCGAACAAATCCTGCACCGCCTTCTCCTCGCGTCCGCGCAGCAGGCCGTTGTTGACGAAGATACAAGTGAGCTGATCGCCAATGGCCTTGTGCAGCAGCGCCGCCGCGACGCTGGAATCCACGCCGCCGCTCAGGCCGAGAATGACCTGCTCCTGACCGACCTGCGCGCGGATTTCCTCCACCGCCTGATCGATGTAGCTGCGCATCGTCCAGCTCTTGCCGCAGCCGCAGATGCGGTGGACGAAATTGGCGATCAGTTCCCGACCGCGCGGCGTGTGCACAACTTCGGGATGGAATTGGAGGCCGAAGAATTTGCGCGCACGGTTCTCGATGGCCGCGTACTCGGAGTTCTCGGTGATGGCGACGGGTTTGAAATCACGCGGCAGTTTGGTGAGCTTGTCACCGTGGGAGTTCCACACCTGCAATTCGCGCGGCAGCTTCGAGAAGAGCGCGCACGAGCCGTCCTTCACCGTGAGCGTGCCCTTGCCGTATTCGCGCTTCTGGCCTTTCTCGACTTTGCCGCCAAGGAAGTGCGCGAAAAGCTGGACGCCGTAGCAGATGCCGAGCACGGGCACGCCGAGATTGAAGACGCCCTTGTCCGGCATGGGCGCGTCCTTGGTGTACACGCTGTTAGGCCCGCCGGAGAGGATGATGCCGGACGGTTTCAGCGCGGCGATTTCCGCCGCCGGCGTGTCGTAGCGCAGGATGGTGGAATAAACGCTGCACTCGCGGATGCGCCGCGCGATGACCTGCGTGTACTGGGAACCGAAATCGAGAATGACAATCTGTTCGTTCATTTAGAAAATAAGGGGGGAGTGTTTGACCTCGCGGGAAAACTTTTGCGAGAAGATTTTTCAACGCAATGGGGTGCTGGGAAAAAGGCGGGTGTCTCGCGAAGCAGACGAAGGGAGCGAAGGATGGGGAGAGAAGTTGCGCAGGCAAACATGCTGCGGATGCGCGGGAGGTATTCGGAACTTGGGGTTTGGGTCGGTTTCATTTTTACCGTTGCTCCGTCGCCCAAGGCGGGGAGTGGCCTTGCCCTGATTTGGTGGACAGGTGGTGGGTGCAGAGCCGGGCGTAATGAGAGCGAAGCGCGCGGGCATGAAACCGAGGCGCATCGACCTGCCCCGCCCCCCGCAGTTTTGTTTTGGTAACTCCCCGGCCCTGGGCCTAACGTCCCCGCGTTGCGTGCTGATGCCATGAAGCCTTTGTTGCGAGTGCTGGTCGTCGAAGACTCCGCCTTCGACGCGCAGATTATCACCAGCCTGATCCGCAAGAGCGGTTACGACGTGTCATCCGAGCGCGTGGAGACGGCGGAGAGCATGGCGCGCGTGCTCGGCGAACAGCCTTGGGACATCATCCTCTGCGATTACAACCTGCCCCACTTCAACGCTCCGAATGCTTTGAAAGTTGTCCAAGCCAGCGGGCTGGACGTGCCGTTCATCATCATCTCCGGCGGCATCGGCGAGGCCACGGCGGTGGAGGCGATGAAGGCGGGCGCGAATGATTATGTGATGAAGGGCAACCTCGAACGTCTCGCGCCCGCCGTGGAGCGCGAACTGCGCGAGGCGGCCAACCGCCGCGAACGCCGCGAAGCCCGCGACCAACTCCGCGACAGCGAATTGCGCTACCGCCTGCTCTGGGAATCCTCGCCCGACGCCGTGCTCCTCGTGGACACGGAGAGCCGAATCCGTTTTGCCAATCCCGCCGTGGAAATTGTCTTCGGCTGGAAGACGGACGAACTGACCGGCCAGCCTTTGCGCAAGCTCCTCCCGCTCGATCTGCGCGGCACCGAAGCCAAGCCCATTGAGGATTATCTGCGCACCGGCGACAGCAGCCGCATCCCGCGCATTGTGGAAGTCATCGGGCGGCGGCAGGACGGGCAGGAGATTGTCATCGCCATCACTTT
>JAYVWQ010000220.1:0-2819 GCA_043785945.1 Akkermansia sp. | reverse complement strand
CCTCGCCTTCGTGATTCACTACCAGACGCCGGGTTCGATCGTGGCCTACTACCAACAGGTGGGGCGCGCAGGCCGTGCGCTGGAGGCCGCACATGGGGTGCTGTTGAGCGGAGCGGAAGAAACGGACATCACTGATTTCTTCATCGAGAGCGCGTTCCCAGCGCGTGAAGAAGTCGCGGGCGTGCTGGCGGCTTTGCAGGGCGCACCCGAAGGGCTTTCCATCAACGAACTGATGCCGCAGGTGAATGTGCGTCGGGGCCGGATCGACAGGGCTGTGCAACTGATGGCGCTGGAGACGCCGCCGCCCATCGTGAAAGACGGCAGCAAGTGGAGACTCACGGCCGCAAATCTGACAGAAGCTTTCTGGGAGCGGACGGAACGCCTCACGGCCTTGCGCCGCGCTGAACAACAGCAGATGCAGGAATACGTGGGCCTCGCCTCGGGGCACATGGAGTATCTCATCCGCGCACTGGACGGCGATCCGGGTAATCATGCGTTGCCGAATATCGCGCCGTTACCGGAGACATTCGATGCGGGACTCGCCAACGAGGCCGTGACCTATCTCCGCCGGACGAGTCTGCCGTTGGAGCCGCGCCGCCAGTGGCCGACGGGTGGGCTGCCACAGATGAACGTGCGCGGAAACATTGCGGAAGCCTTCCGAGCGCAGCATGGGCGCGTGTTGTGCGTATGGAACGACGCGGGCTGGGGTGTGCTGGTGCGCCAGGGAAAGTCACGGGATGGGCGGTTCGCGGATCAACTGGTCGAAGCCTGTGCGGCGATGGTGCGGACGTGGTCTCCGCAACCGGCACCGGTCTGGCTCACCTGCATTCCATCACGCCGTCATCCAAACCTCGTGCCTGAATTTGCCCGCCGCCTGGCGGTCGCGTTGAATCTACCATTTCATCCGGTGCTCGAAAAAACAGACGATCGCCCGGCTCAGAAAGACATGGAGAACAGCAGCCAACAAGCCCGGAACGTGGATGGCTCGTTGAGAGTTGCGGGAAATGTTCCGGCAGGCCCCGTGCTGCTGGTGGATGACATGGTGGATTCAAAATGGACACTGACGGTCGCCGCCTACCTTTTGACTTCGAATGGCAGCGGTCCGGTGTATCCTCTGGCGCTGGCTTCAACTGCGAACTCTGACGAATGATTGAGCCTCTGACATCGAACACGCAGGCCATCCTGCTGCTGACCGCTCCGCTACTCGCCGGACGCGGTGAGACCTCGCGCGAGTTACTCACCTTGGGCGAATACAACCGGCTCGCCCGCATCCTGCGCGAGAAGCAGAAGCAACCCGCTGACTTGATCGGACCAGACGCGCAGGAGCTGATTGAACTCTGCGCGCAGCCGTTTGGTCGTGCGCGGTTGGACGGACTCTTGGGGCGGGGCTTCCTGCTCAGTCAGGCGGTGGAGCGTTGGAACGCGCGGAACATCTGGGTGATCAGTCGTGCGGATGCCAGTTATCCCAAGCGGCTAAAAGCGAGGCTCAAGGAAGATGCTCCGCCTCTGCTCTATGGCTGTGGTGATATTGCCTTGCTGGAAAAGGGAGGTCTGGCGGTCGTCGGCTCACGGCATGTGGATGATGAACTGATCAGCTTCACGGAAACCGTGGGGCGACTGAGCGCCGAGGCGCACCGCACCATCGTCTCCGGTGGAGCCAAGGGAATCGACCGGGCGGCGATGCATGGTGCTCTGATGGCGGGCGGCGATGTGGCGGGTGTGATGGCGGACAGTTTGGAGCGAGCCGCCTTGTCGAGTGACAATCGGGAGCCTCTGATGGAGGGCAGACTGGTTCTTATTTCTCCTTACGATCCGGCGGCGGGATTCAACGTGGGGCACGCCATGCAACGCAACAAATTGATCTACGCCGTGGCGGATGCGGCCTTGGTGGTGACTGCGGACTTCGAGAAAGGCGGAACGTGGGCCGGAGCCATTGAGCAACTGGAGCGATTGAGATTCGTTCCGATCTTTGTGCGGAACGGCATCAACGCCGGCAAAGGCAACTCCGCTCTGTTGCATCACGGCGGCAAACCTTGGCCCAATCCACAAAGCGGCCATGATCTGGGAATAGCGCTCGTCGCTGCGGCCGAGTCCGTCGTTGCTGAACCCAAACAAGACGCGCTTCCGTTGACGCTACGAGAGAAACCAACTGCCTATGAGTCTGCACCGGTGACAAGGCCAACTGAAGGGCCGGCGTTGAAAACACAGCCGACCGTGGCCGACGCGAAGCCTTCACCAGAAGCGGATTTGCTCAACACGGTGCGAGAGATTCTGCGGCGGGAACTTGTTGCGGCACGAACAGAGCAAGAGGTGGCTGGTTTGCTGGCCGTCACAAAACCACAGGCCAAGTCGTGGCTCGTCCGCTTGGTCGAGGAAGCGGTGCTGGAGAAAGTCACGAAACCAAAACCGGTGCGCTTCCGGACAGCCAACCAGGTTGACCGACTGCTCTGAGCGCAGTTTTTTTTTTCATGAAAAGACCGGCGAGATGTCCTACGGCTTCGCCAGCAACCTGCGCGATTCTTTGCCGAAGGCGTCGTGCATCGGCTTCACCGGCACGCCCATCGAGAAGACGGACGCGAACACGCGGGCGGTCTTCGGCAGTTTCCGCAAAGCATACGTGACGCCGGGTGCGGCGGGAGCGAAGGATCGATTTCTTACAACTTGTAGCTTTCGCGTGGTTCGTGGTTGGCCAATCTCTGCCGCCCTTGAAGGGCTTGGGATTACTTTTGACGATTAACCCAGGGCGTTGCCCTGGGCTCTCATCTGTCGGGTGTGGACTCGCTCGCTCCCGCTCACTCGGCCCTCGCGGGCCTTCGGCT
>JAYVWQ010000219.1:0-2716 GCA_043785945.1 Akkermansia sp. | reverse complement strand
CGGTGGAAAGAGATCGCGGACGCAGACCGTCATTGCCTGCTGGAACTGGCGCAGACGACATCAATGGACAGCACCGGCGTGGCCGTGTTGGTGCATTTGAAGAAGCAACTGCGCCTTTCCGAACGGCAGTTAATTTTGATGGCCCCTTCGTCGGCCGTGCGGCGTGCGTTCAAGGCAATGCGGCTGGAGGAATTTTTTGAAGTCGCCAGCGATGCACTTCAGGCGCGAACGATGATCAGAACGCGACGGCCGGTCTCAAAACGTGAACCTTTTCTGCCTCAGTCTTCTACATGAACTTAGGCCTCTCCACATCAGTAATTCAGCGGGGCCGAAGCGGCGTCGCGCAGTACGTGTTTGCGCTGGTGGAAGCCCTTTCGCGTCAGGCCGCACAACATAATCTGACTCTGTTTGTGTTGAAGGATGATGTGCCGCTGTTCGATTTCGTCAGGGAAAGCGCCATCATAGTTTCCGTGCCCGAACGTTTTCGCGCGCCGGTCAAAGACATCCTGTGGCACCAGGCGGTTTTGCCGTCGCTGGCCCGCGCTCACCATCTCGACGTGCTGCATGTGCCGAGCTACCGGCGGATGCTGTGGCGACCCCCGTGCGCCCTGGTGACGACGATTCACGACCTCGCCCCGTTCCACGTCGCGGGAAAATACGATTGGAAGCGGATGTTCTATGGTCGCGTCGTCGCGCGATGGCTGGCGCACCGTCAGGACAAGATTATCGCCGTCAGCCAAAACACGGGCGACGACATTCTTCGCTTCTTCAAATTGCCGGTGGAAAAGATCTCGGTGATCCACAATGGCCTCGATCATGCCCGCTTCCATCCCGGCTCCAGCGAAGAGGCGAAGGGGTTCGTCACGGAGCGCTACGGTCTGCGTGAGCCTTTCTTTCTTTACGTCGCGCGCCTGGAGCATCCGGCCAAGAATCATGTCCGCCTGATCGAGGCCTTCAACCGATTCAAAGGTGAGACCAAATCAAAATGGCAGCTCGTCTTTGGCGGCAGCGACTGGCACGGCGCGCCCGCCATTCATGCAGCCATCGAACAATCCTGGTTCCGCCAAGATATTCGCTGTTTGGGTTTTGTGGATAAGGATGCGCTGCCGATGCTGTATCGCGCCGCGACGGTATGCGTTTATCCGTCCCTGTTTGAAGGTTTTGGCTTCCCGCCACTGGAGGCGATGGCGTGCGGCTGTCCGGTACTCTGTTCCACTCGCGGAGCCTTGGGCGAGGTCGTGGGCGATGCGGCGGCAACGGTTAATCCAGAAGATGTGCCGGCCTTGCAGACGCAACTGGCCACTCTCGCGGCCGATCCGGCGAGGCGCGCCCAACTCCGCACGGCCGGCTTGGCGCGGGTCCAGCGCTTCCACTGGCAGCGGACGGCGGCGAAGACCCTGGAAATTTACGCGGCAGCGCTCAAAACGGAGACCGCTCCGGCGAGCGGGGTCGGCGAGCGAAAGGCGGTCGCCCATTGAAAACGGCAATGCAGGATGGCGCTGAAGCCCCGCTCAATTCGCCACTGGAGTTGTGTGTCCAAGAATGCACGGCGCAATTGGAAGCGGCGCGTCAGGAGTTGGAGCTGTTCAGCTATTCAGTCTCCCACGATTTTCGCGCCCCGCTGCGGCACATTCTGGGCTACGTGGAAATCTTGCAGACCGAGGCCAGTGACGCGCTGGACGAAACCAGCCGTCAGCATCTCCAAACCATTGCGCAGTCGGCCACCCGTATGGGGCAGATGATCGATGCGCTGCTGGAGTTTTCCCAAATGGGGCGCACGGAGATGCGCTGCCAGCGGGTGAGCCTCGCCCTGCTGGTGGAGGAGGCGCGGCGAGAATTGCGCAGCGAGATCACCGGTCGTGAGATTGATTGGAGGATCGGTGACCTGCCTGACGTGCAGGGTGATCCTCGGATGTTGCGCCAGGCCCTTGTCCAATTGTTGTCCAACGCCGTAAAATTCACCCGCGCGCGCGCCAAGGCCACGATTGAAATCGGAGCGAAGAACATCGGGCGTGAAACGATCTTCTTTGTTCGCGACAATGGCGTGGGCCTCGACGTGCCGCGCGCCGACAGACTATTCGGTCTTTTTCAACGCTTCCACCAGTCGGGCGAGTTCTCAGGAACCGGGGTCGGCCTGGCCAAGTTCCGGCGCATCATCCATCAGCACGGCGGTCGCGTGTGGGCTGAGGGCACTCCCGATGCGGGCGCGACGTTCTATTTCGCCCTTCCACAACCGCAGGAGGAAACCAACTGATTCAAAGTTATGAAGGCAGCTGCGCGTGTGAAAGCCCCAATAGATATTCTGCTGCTCGAGGACAGCCTGGAGGACGCCCGGCTGATTGAGCACGCGCTCCGCCGGGGGGGAGCGAACTTCAAGATTGAGCACGTGGACAACAAGCGCGCTTATGTTCACCGCATCGGACACCGTGTTCCCGATGTAATCCTCTCCGATTTTTCCCTGCCGACCATTGACGGCTACACCGCCCTGACCATCGCGCAGAAGAAATGTCCGGATGTGCCTTTCATCTTTGTGTCCGGGACGCTGGGCGAGGAAACGGCGATTGAAACCTTGAAGAAAGGCGCGACCGATTACGTGCTCAAGCACCGCCTGGCGCGACTAGTACCGTCCGTGATCCGGGCGTTGCGTGAAGCCAAGGAGCGGGCCGGGCGGCGGCGCGCGCAGCAACGACTCCGGCGGTCGCACAAGCAACTGCGC
>JAYVWQ010000218.1:0-9260 GCA_043785945.1 Akkermansia sp. | reverse complement strand
GGTGCATTGCGTCTCAGCGCCGGTGTAGGTCGTCTCCGTGATGGTGGCCCGGAACCGGTTGGCGGCCGAGTCAGGGGGGTGAAGGATAATTTTCTCCGGCCGGATGGCGAGCGTGAACACGGAGCGCGGGTCGTTAGTGTTCACGTGAAGTTCACCCAGCGCCGTTTCGACCACGACCTCGTTCCCATCGCGCCGCCGCACCGCGGCCTCGAGCAGATTGCAGCCGCCCAGAAACTGCGCCACGAAGCGGGTCCGGGGCCGCTCGTAGAGTTCCTCGCCGGTGCCGAGTTGCACGACGCGCCCCGCGTTCATCACGGCGATGCGGTCGCTCAGGCCCAGCGCCTCGTCCTGATCATGCGTGACATGGATGAAGGTGATTCCCGTGCGCCGCTGGAGGGCGCGGAGTTCCTGCTGCAACTCCCGGCGCAGTTTGAGGTCGAGCGCGCCGAGCGGTTCATCGAGCAGCAACACCTGCGGCTCATTGACCAGCGCGCGGGCCAGGGCCACGCGTTGTTTCTGCCCTCCGGAAATTTCCGAAGGCTGGCGGCTTGCCAGGTCGGTGATGCGGACCATCTCCATTACCCCGCGCACCCGCTTTTCCAATTCGGTGGAGGGAACTTTTCTCATGCGCAGTCCGAAGGCCACGTTCTCGCGCACGCTCAGGTGCGGGAAGAGCGCGTAGGATTGAAAAACGGTATTCGTCGCGCGCTGATGCGCCGGGATGTCGCGCGCGTCGCGCCCGTGCAAGTGAAGTGTGCCGCTGTCGGGCGTGTCCAGGCCGGCGATGATGCGGAGCAGCGTGGTTTTGCCACAGCCGGAGGGGCCGAGCAGGGAGAAGTATTCACCGCGCCGGATTTCGAGCGAGACTCCGCGCAGCGCCTCGACCGCGCCGAACCGTCGTGTGAGGGCGACGGTTTCAACCGCAGGCGGAACAGGCGTGGTCGGCACGCGGGACGTGTAGCAAAGCTCCGCTCCGCCGTCCATCTCACCCGCACATGGCTTCGGGATCGAGGCCCATGCTCACGCACCATGCGCGGTAGGCGGCGGGCGCGATCTCGCTGGGCTTGATCTCACTGCGTCCGCCCCAGAAGACGTTGGTGTAGCTGACGGTAATGCCGAGGCTGGTGAGGTGCGCGTCGATGGCGGCCTTGTGCGCGAGCACGAGGGTTTTATCGGTGCCGTGGGCCACGCCCATGATGTTCACGTTGCGGAATTCCGGGCCGCCCTCTCGCCAGTAGGCGTGGGTCATGATGTGGTGCCGGCCCACTTCGCGCCCGGCCTCCACCTCGCGCCCGGCGGGCACGGCCCAATGAAAGAGGGCGTTGAAACGCGTCACGCGCTCGCCGTCCGCGAGCGGCTTGACGTGTTCGAGGAAAGTGGAGAAACGCCCGATGATTTTGCGGCGGTTCATGTCTTCGGCCACTTCCAGAAAAGTTTCCAGCGGCACGCCGGCTTCCTCCGCGCGCACACGCCAGAGGTCGCGGATAATTTCCTCGGGGCGGAACTCGCGCTTGAGCGCGGTGAGGATGCGCCACTCCAGTTCGTTCAGAGTGGTGATGGCGACGTTCTGCACCTCGGCGGGCACGTCGGCCTTGCTGCCGGGTTCGAGGCCACGCCGGCGGGTGTGGCCGACGCCAAGCGCGAAAAGATTTTTGGCCGGGAGGAGCACGAACTTTTCCGCACCGGTTTTCTGCGCGAGGAATTCGCCGTGTTTCTGGAGCGAATAACCCTGCGGCACCTTGAGTGTGGTCCAGAGCTTGTAGCTGGAGCCGGGCGTGGCGGCGTCGGTGCTGCGGGTCACGACGTGCCCGCTGAACGGATCGCGCTGGAACATGAAGTCGAAGGCCGCGTCGAGCTTGTCCTGCGGCACCTGCCAGGCGACGAGCGCGCCTTGGGCGAGGTTCGTGGCGAGCAACGTCTGGCGCACCCGGCGGATGGTGCCGGCTTCGGTCATGGCGCGAATGCGTTCGAGAACTGTCTCGACGGGCACTTCGGAAAGGCGCGCGATCTCGCCCATCGGGTCGCGCTGGAATCCCTGCACGCGGTCCTCGCTGATGGCGAGAATTTGAGCGTTCACCTCGTCTTTGAAATCAACTGGCACTGTGACGGCATTCATGAGGCGCGGAGCGTAGCACAGGACGGAGCGGGGGTGGAAAGTTTTCTATGTGCGGGTGACGGTCGCAGAACGATTTTAGGAATTTCTGGCAGATGCTTCGCTCTCCTTTGGTTCTGGACGCCACAAGGCGCGCAACTCCTGAGCGCGGTGAATCACTCTCTCAATGACACTATTCTGACCGACAGAGGGGGAAGACGGTTGCGTGACTAACTCCGGCGTGATGTTCAACTCCTGTAAGCGACGGAACACAGACTCCAACGCGCGGTCTTCGTCGCGGAAGAAAAGGCTGCCCCGAATACGCTCGAAAACCCAACCGAGCCGCATGAGAACAGCTTCTCGTTCGAGATCTTCTTGAAGCCTGTCTGGTCCGTGAAACTGTTCACCGTCGCACTCGATGGCCAAGCGTCGCCCGTTCCCGGTAACAACGAGGTCGATGCTATAGGCTCCTGCTGAAAACTCCGCAGTCACATTGTAGCCACGCTCCATCAAGCGCCGCAGGACAACTCCTTGAAACACCTTGGAGCGAGGGTCCACTCGAGTCGCCCGCTGCTCCAATTCACGTTCCCAAGCTTCCGGGTCCAGCGCGTGTTCGATGATACGGCGGCGGTAGTCGCCTACTTGCAGGTCAGTCTCGTGATTCAGGCTGTAGGCAATCCACATCTGGTTCCGCGCGCGGCTGGCGGCGACGTTGAAGCGTTTCTTGAAAATCTTCTTCGGTCCTTCTTGGCGCATGGTGTGTGGCGGCTGTTCAGGCGGAGAATCCACCACCGACAGGAACATCACGTCGCGCTCGTCACCTTGAAATTGAGCAGCGTCACCACAAAGAATGTCCCGTCGCTTGTATTCGGCTGGCTCCATGCGCTGCCGAAGAATGCCGTCAATTTTCAGGGCCTGTTTGTCCCCGACGAGCGACACGACACCGAACGTCGAGGGCTTCCCTTCGTCATTTTTCGCATACTCCGGCTGATCTATGGCGGCGCAAATCAGCGAGGCTATGGTTTCGGCTTCCACTTCGTTGACGTTGTCGCCGCGCTCGCGCCCACCCTCGACGCGATAGGGAACGACGTGCGGTGTCAGTGGAATCGCAGAGGCTTCACGCAGCGGCTTGATTTCGCCCTTGTAGGAAAGGTTGTTGCTGAACGCGATGATGTTTGGCGCGCAACGGAAATGCTCGGTGAGCCGAATCACTCCGCCAAAAGCGATTTGAGCCAGTTCATAAACGGACGTCTCGCCGTCGTAGAGTTGCTTGTGCGGCACTCCTTCCAGGAAAATGCGGATGAGGTTCATCACCTCCTGAGTCTGAATGCCAACGGCAACGGGAGTGACTTGCTCATCGTCGCCGACAATGATGGTTTGCTGTCCGAGATAGAGCGCGAACAACGATGTCGGGTCGCACTGGCTGGCTTCGTCAACAATGACGACATCGAACCGAGTTGTTCGCGGGTCGAAGGTGTCAGCCACTTCCGTCAGCGGCATAATCCAGACGGGCACTGCATCCTTCGCGGTGGCCATCTCCACACGAGCAGCGGCCCGAAGTTCGGCGTCGCGCACGCCCTTGCCTGTCTTCGTCAGCTTGTTCCGCATCGCCGCGTAAGCTCCGAGTGCCTGCTTTTGGGCGCTGCCCGTCTGACGAATTTGATTCATCCACGTCTGCTTCTCCACGAGTTCTGCCGTGACTACGAGAAGCTGCTGACTGAGCCGTTCGATTTGATGCTGCAACTGGCCGAGGGAAACCGCCGCCCGCCGCTCCAATTCGTCGTGAAGCTGCCGCCATTCCCAAGCGGATTGCGGGTCTCCCGGCGGCTGCGGTTGACTGTGCTGCGCCAGACGATTCTCGATGGCTGATGCCCAAGCCGGAGCTGAATCTTCAAGCTGGCCCAAGAGTTCGCGCCGTTTCGCCAAGTCTGATTCCAAGTTCTTCAAGCGCGCGAGTTCCTCGTAGGCCGTCTGATAATCCACTGGCGACGTCTCACGAATCGCCTGTCGCAATCTCTGGGTTGCCCGCGCTTCGGGCTGTTCCGACTCGGCCGCTTGGTCGCGCCAGACCCGCAAGGTCGCCAGCAGTCGCTTGTGTCGCAGCCAATCACTGCGCGACTGAAGAACGGGGCCGAGTTCGCCCGTCACGGCACGACGAATCCGGCGAAGCTCCGCGTTGTCTCCAGCTTCCGGTGCCGTGGAGTCTAGGAACGCAGACCACTGGAAACCGAGGCGTTGAAATTCGTTTTCCAGCGGTTGCCAAGTCGTGGTATGCCATTCCAGACAGAGCCGGATTTGCGGCACGCATTGCTTGCAAACTTGCTCCGGCTTTTCGCCGAGGTCTGAACAAGCGAGACCACCTTGACCAGCCACTTGCCGTTCCCATCGGGCAATCAATTCAGAGCGCAACTGGCGAATCCGCAGCAGCGCACGCACGGCGCGCAGATGGCCGGCGTCGTTCAGTTCCAAAGCGCGACCGCCGACGCGCGCCTTCTCCTTGAACTCAAACCAGGGGCGTTTGGTTAGCTTGGTCAGCAATCCAAACGAGCCGCCAGCTTCTTGATGCTGGATGATTTCCCCAACCAGTTGCAGCAATTCGTGTGGCGCACGCGGGTCGGAAATGTCAGGCCCATGCTGCATGACGAGGGCATGGCATTCTTGAACGTCACGCCACGTTACCTCAATCAACTCTGCCAACGATTCCCACACCAAACGGGCTTGCTCACCGTCGCGTCCAGTTTGAACGGCTTCCAATTGCCACGGCGCACTGTCACGCAAGAATTCAATCGTCTTGCTGGCAAGTTCCAACATCCGGTCGAACTCGGCCAACTCGTTGGGTTCCATTGCGCCGTCCCAGAGTTCTTCCCGAAGCCGCAGGTTTTGTCCGGCCAGCGAAGTTATCTCCTCTACGGCACAGCGGAACTCGTTGGGAGTCGGCAATCCGTTCAACGGCGGGCGGCTGCCGGCAAGTTCGCGCTCGTCCGCGAGCGAAACGCGGGCGTTGGTTTGGTAGAGCGCCACGACCTCAGCTTGTGAAAGTGGCAGGCACTCGCCAAGATTCACGGGGCTGGGAATCCAGTCTTCCCTCCCGACACCTGCCTTTACCCGCTTGGCCGCATCAATGGGTTGGGTCGCCCTTCCCGCGAAAACAACATCGCGGACTTCATGCTGTCTGGCGTCGAGAAGCTGATGGCGAGCTTCGCGCAACGCTCCGAGAATCCGCTTCCGTTCTTCCCGCAGCCGCAGCGCATCGCGTTCCAAAATGCGGTCATTCTCGCTGAGGCGAACGTGAATCTCCCGCACCGATGATTGCAGGTCTTCCTGACTCTTCTTGTCGTTATGGAGAACGCTGACGCAAAGCGGCTGAAGCGGTTTGGCGAGCTTGTCACGGAGCACCTTTAACGCCTTGGGTGTATGAGCAGTGACGAGCACACGCTTTCCCTGTGCCAGTAAGTGACCCAGGAGATTGGCGATGGTGTGCGTCTTGCCAGTGCCGGGTGGTCCTTGAACCAGAACACAATCTCTGCGCGCAAGCTGTCTGGCGATGTCGAGTTGTTCCCGGTTGGCGGGCTTGCTCAACAAAACGTCGTCATCTTCGTTGCCCAGAGAAAGTCCGCCGCCGTGCGTTTCGCTGGGACTGGAAGTGGTGGATACCAGCCCGAGGATTTGAAGCAAAGAGGAGGGGAAAATGTCTCGACTCGCAATGTCTTCCAGCACCAAGTCAAAGACGTTGCCGGGACCGGTTCGCCGCTGTCGCATGAAGATAACTGGCTGGCGGTTGATGGTCGGATTGTCGGAGGTTGTCGCGTCCTCTTCAACAATCGCTCCGCCACTCGGAAACAGTCCATTGATGAGTCGTTGGAAAAAGCCTTCGGTGTCGTCTGCTCCCAACGGGGCAAACTCCGCCTTCTTCAGCTCATCGGCGCATCGGGAGAGTTGCTGGCTGTTTACGCCGGGCAAGACTCGGAGAAACTCCATGTAGAGTTCTGGTGGTTGCTCTCGCTTCCGAAAAACAAACTGTGGCTGACGCTTCTCCGGGTAGAACTCTAACTCCAGTTTTTGAAGGAGCACGGGATGACGAAACTCACCCGCTGCATCGGGACAACGGAACAAGCCGTCGCCAACGACCGACTCCATGCGTTCACCCTCCCGCTCCTGCACGCCATACCACTCATAAACAGTTTGGAAGAGGGCAAGAGATTCACGAGCGGGTCGTTCGTTCGTAATCCACTGCTCGCGTCGCTGCTGCCACGAGCGGAGAGCAGAGGGACGCCGCGAATCAGAGTCGAACCGCTCGATAAGCGTCTTGCCGTCCCTGCCAACGGTGTTTCGGGTGGGCTGGACTTCGACCTTTCCAGGAAGCTCCTGCCAGCCCGGCTTGACCCATTCGGCCAACGCCGCAGGAGGAGGTGGACACCGCGTGATGTCTGGGCGCGTCAGCCGAAGCACGATGTCGCTGTCCTCAGTTTCGTCTTCCGCATTGCTGGTATCCGGAAACAACTCGATTGAGGGATGTGCCGGAAGGTCTTTCAGCCAGAGCGAGCGCGGCTGTTGGGCGATGTCACGCACCGGCGGAAAGCGAAGGTCGGTGTAGGCTTTGAGGAATTCAAAAAGCTTGGTCAACCGTTCGCGCATGGAGTGCGTGTTTGGTTGACTGTTCATTGGCAAAATTGTGTCCAGACCGCACTCAATTTACAAGCGATCCGTGAATTGGTGGCGTTGCGTTCTCTTGCCATTGCAGAGCATGTAAGTGCAGGCACGTTCAATCCTGCGTGATCGCCCGCATCCGCTCCAGCAGGGTGCGTTTGAAGTTTTCCCGTTCGGCGTCGCTGAGTTCGCGCGGAATGGTCACAGGCGCACCGATGTTGATGATGCCGCCGGTGAAGGGCAGCGGCACTTGAAAACGATCCCAGCTTTTCAGGCTCCACTTCCAACTCACATGGGAGGAGATGGGCACGATGGGGCGTCCGCTCAACTGGGCCAGCGCGATGGCTCCGTCGCTGATCTGGTAGCGCGGGCCGCGCGGGCCGTCGGGCGTGATGGCCGCGCTGTAGCCACATTCAATCCAAGAGGTGAGTTCGAGCAAGGCCTGCGCACCGCGCCGACTGGAAGAACCGCGCACCGCCTCGACGTCGAAGTAGCGCAGGGTGCGAGCGAGCAGGCCACCGTCGTGGCTGGCGCTGATGAGCGCGACGAGTCCGGCGGGGCGGATGTCGGGCTGACCGAAACGCGCCCACATGCGCATGCAGAGCGGGAGGCGGTTGTGCCAGAGGCAGAAAATAACGGCACCGGGCGGGGTGTTCAGCACGCCGTGCGGATCGTGGAAACGCAGCCGCCAGGTCGAGGCCAGCAGCTTGAATCCGGCGAAGATTAAAAAGGCGAAGACATGGTGATACCACTTGAGCCGGCGCGGAGTTTCCAGCCGCCGGGATTTCTTGGGCTGGGCCGCAGGGGAAGCTGGGGAAAGATCAGCCACGGCTATGTCCCTTTCTTGAGTGCCGCGCGCACGAGTTGTTCCACGCCGGCTTCGGTGCCGAGCAGGGCTTGCGCCCCACGGACCGCCTCGAAGGCGTCGGGCTGTTTGTAGCCGAGGGCGAGGAGCGCGGCGATGGCATCGTTGAACTTCGCATCATCGGGCGACTGGGCCGCGCGAGCGCCGGCGCCTGATTCCAGCGCGAGGCCCTTGCCCATCTTGTCCTTCAGTTCGACCACGATCCGCTCGGCCGTTTTTTTGCCCACGCCGCTGACTTGGGAAAGCGACTTCACATCGCCCATGGCCACGGCGGTGCGGAGCGCGGCAATGTTGATGCCGCTCAGGATGTTGAGCGCGGTCTTGGGGCCGATGCCGCTGACGGCATTGATGAGCAGGCGGAACATGTCGCGTTCGGCGGCGGTCATGAAGCCATAAAGGATATGGGCATCCTCGCGGATGGAAAGATGCGTGAGAATGGTAAGGTCGCCGCCGCGCGCGGGAAGTTTGTCGAAAGACGAGAGCGGAATGAGCACCTCGTAGCCGACGCCACCGACCTCGACGACGATCTGAGTGGGAAGGGCTTCAACGAGTTTGCCGCGCAGGAAGTGAATCATGATTTTTCAAATGCGCTTGGGGCCTTCGAGGCCGTGGCGCGAAGTGGACTGGGCGTAAGCCAAAGCTAGAGCCAGCGCGTCCGCCGCGTCGGCGTCAGGGGCTTCGGCGAGGTGCAACATGCGCTGCACCATCTTGGCCACGGCGAGTTTCTGGGCCGCGCCGTAGCCGACGATGGCCTGCTTCACTTTGCGGGGAGCAATTTCAAAAATCTCCAATCCTGCTTCCGCCGCCGCCACGAGACTGGCTCCGCGCGCCTCACCCATGATGAGCGCGGTTTGGAGATTCTGGGCAAAGAAGAGTCCTTCAATGGCGCAGACCGTGGGTTGAAATTTTTTAATTTCCGCGCGGATGGACTGAGCGATGTGAGCGAGACAGCGGGAGCGTTCCCAAGTGGCGGGGCAGCGCACGGTGCCGTGGCCGAGGGCGCTGGCCTGGCGCTTGTTGTCGAGACGGATGACACCAAAGCCCGTGCCGCGCAGCGAGGGATCAATGCCGAGAATGACGACGTGCGCGGGGGCCGCGCTGACCGTGGGCGCGATCACGCGAGCCTTGCCCTTGGCCCGGCTTTGGAGTTGTTCAAACTGGCGCAGACTGATTCCCACGGCGGGAGTGAATCACAATCGCGCGCGGGCTGAACACGAAATTTCCGGCGCATCAAAAGGAAACTCCGAACCGGGTGGTTCGGAGTTGCCAATGGATGACGGAGGAACGGGGGGCGTCCGCGCCCCAAGGATCATTGGGCGCGCTGTCTTTGAGAACCGGCATTGCCTCCACCGTTCCCGCCGCCATTGCCGCCGCCGGATGGAACGGTGCGAGCCTCCGAACGCGGAGCGGATTGAACATTGCCCCCGCCATGGCCTCCGCCTCCGGATGGCGCGCTGTGGGGCGGCGCCACGGGCTGGGGTGCGGCCTGCCGGGGCGCGGTCGGTTGCGGGACGGAGCGGATCTGGTTGTTGTTGTTGGGCACGGTGGCCCGCGGGGCTGACTCGTATTGGCGCGGGGACATGGTGCCCGAGTTGTTGTTCGGCTGGGTGCGCGCGGGAGTCTGCGGGACGATAGTTTGGGTCTGCGGGGTTTGCG
>JAYVWQ010000217.1:0-11285 GCA_043785945.1 Akkermansia sp. | reverse complement strand
GATGAAGCCGCTTTCCGCCTCCGGGTAGAGCGAGGAGAAAATGGCTTCGACCTCGCTTTGCACGGCAGCCAGGTCGCGGGTATTCACCGCTGGGAACATTTCGGCACAATGAGTCATTCGAGTGAAAACGGAAATTCTTTTTTGCTCTGCGCCCCGCTTTGAGCAAGGCTCAAACCAATTGCAGGAATGATAACATCACCGTCACCCGTCCGAATGAAGAACCGCCCGCTGTGCGTCGCCGCTCCGCTCGCTTTGTTTCGCACTCCCTGTTCCGCGTTCCGCGCTTAAAACATGGCCCACGCTCATCTCTCCCCCCGGCCCGATCCCAGCATCGCGGCGCGCAAACGCTCGAACTGGGAAATCATCCGCCGCGTCGCCGTCTATCTGAAACCCTATCCGTGGATGGCTGTGGCGACCATCGGTTGCGCGCTGCTCTCGCTGGCCTGCGCCTTCGCCTACCCGCTGCTGTTGAAGCACATCATCAACGAAGTCATCGGGCAGAAGCGCGTCGAGCAACTGACCTTCGTGATGCTCGGACTCCTCGGGGCGTTTTTCCTGCGCGAACTGTTCACCAGCATCCGCATCCGCATCAACAACACCTTCGAGCAGAACGTCATCTACGACATGCGCCGCGAGGTGTACGGCAAGCTCCAGCGGCTGCCCGTGAATTACTTTGACCAGCGCTCCTCCGGCGACCTGATGACGCGAGTCATCGAGGACGTGAACTCCGTCGAGCGCCTGCTCATCGACGGCACCGAGCAGGGCACCGTCGCCATTCTGAGCATCGCCGGAGTGATGACGTACCTGTTCTGGACCAATCCGTTGCTTGCCTCGGTCGCGTTGATTCCGCTGCCCATTCTGGCGGGGGGTGCGTACTGGTACACGACCACGGCGCACAAGCGCTACCGCGCGCAACGCGAAGCCGCCAGCGCCATGAACGCGCTGCTCATGGACAACCTCCAGGGCGTGCGGCAGATCAAATCCTTCGCGCGCGAACGGCACGAGGACGCGCGTTTCGCCGAACGCGCGGATGGGTTGCGGAGCGGCACGCTCCTCGTCATGCGCGCGTGGGCCAACTACTCGCCCGCCATGGGCTTTGCCGCCGCGCTCGGGGGCGGGCTGGTGCTCTGGGTTGGGTCCGGGCAAATTCTGCGCGGTCAGCTGACGCTCGGCGATTTGATCGCCTTTCTTTTCTTCCTCTCAATGTTGTTTTACGAGCCGGTCACCAAACTGCACGGCCTGAATCAGATGCTCCAGGCCGCGCGGGCGGCGGGCGAACGTGTCTTCGACATTCTCGACGCCGAATCTGAAACCTCCAACGCCCGCCGCACGCAACCGCTCCGCGCGCCCGTGCGCGGTGAGATTCGCTATGAGCATGTCTCCTTTGGCTATGGCGCGGAGCGCGTGGTTTTGAAGGATGTTTCCCTGCACGCGCGGCCCGGCGAAATGATTGCGCTGGTCGGCCCGACTGGCGCGGGCAAGTCCACGCTCGTGAATCTCCTCCCCGCTTTCTACGAAGCCACGGGCGGGACCATCTTCATCGACGGACAAGACGCCAGCCGCGTCGCGCTCGAGTCGCTGCGTTCCCAAATCAGCGTGGTTAGTCAGGAACCGTTCCTCTTCAACGGCACGGTGCGCGAAAACATTCTTTACGGGAAACTCGACGCCACTGAGGACGAACTCTTCGCCGCCGCGCGCGCCGCGAACTGTCACGAGTTCATCACGCGCCTGCCCGAAGGTTACGATGCACGCGTGGGCGAGCGCGGCGTGAAGTTGAGTGTGGGCGAGAAGCAGCGGGTCAGCATCGCCCGCGCGTTGCTCAAGAACACGCCCATCATCATCCTCGACGAGGCCACGGCCAGCGTGGACACCGCCACCGAGCGCCTGATTCAAGAGGCGCTGGAGCGGCTCATGATTCATCGGACGAGCTTTGTCATCGCGCATCGCCTCAGCACCATCCGCCGCGCGGATCAGATTCTCGTGCTGCGCGCCGGGGAGATCATCGAGCGCGGCACGCACGACGAATTGTTCGCCGCCGGTGGACTCTACGCGAAGCTCGCGCGCATCCAGAACACCACCTTCATCGAGGAGAGTTTTGAGAAGCTGTCTGAACCAGTCGCAGGTTGAAGGTTGAAAGTTGCTGGTCCACTGCCGCAGGGCGCAAGTTGCTGCCTACAACTTCAGAGACTCAGATGCCCCAGTGCGAGCAGACCGTAGCAGGTGTATTCGCAGTCCAAGTGATCGTCCGCCCAGTTGCCGTGGAAGCCGCCTTCGTTCGTCCACAGTGAATCCACGAAGTCCAGACACGGTTCCTTGATCGCATCGAAGGAAGTTTGCAGCCCAGCCAGTGCGTGCAGTGCCGTGGCCGTGGAAAGCAGATCGGGAATGGGCGCGCCGGGCACGGCGAAGAATCCGCCCTCCGGATGCGCCTGCGCGAGCAGCCACTGGCCGACGGCTGGATTGAGGGGTTGGCTCAAGTTTCGCAGCACCGTGGCCGCCGCCGCCGTCGCATTCGTCGCGCCCACGGGCATGCGGCCCTGGCCGAACACCTCGTTGGTCCACGCGCCGTCGTCGGTTTCGAGGAACTTCAGCGAACGCACCAGCTCCAGTGGCTCGGGCAGAGGTATTCGCAAATCCTGCCACGCCGCCAGTCCGAGAAACGCGCTGTAGGCGGTGCCACGCTCCTTGCCGGGCTGGGAATTGAATCCCCCGTCGCGCGTGCGGAACATGCCGAACCGCGCGAGCAAGCCGGACTTGGTTACCGTTGGCATCGTCTCGAGGCCGAGCGCCGCCCACGCTCGGGCCAGCGCGCAGAGATGCACGAAGTCGAGTCCGGGCCCCTCGCCGAAGGTTTGCAGATAGTCGCGCAACCGCTCCGCATCAAAGGGATGCTGCAAGGCGTTCAGCGCATCCAGTCCGAAGACGGTGTAGTACAAATCGCTCGCGCCCTTGCGGTCGCGGAATCCGCCGTCGGGGTTCTGCTGCGCGCGGAGGAAGTCCGCGACCAGCGCCGTGGCGTCCGCGCCGAGAATCTTCGGCGCGAGTCGTGCGACCTGCAGCATTTCCAGTCGGATGCTCATGGCCGCGCATCAGACGGCACCGGACGCCCGCACGCAAGCCGCACCTCTCCCCGGCCAGATTCTCCGCGCCAATTCTTGACGACTTCCCCACCGTCACAGAGGATCGATCCCCGTGGCTCCGATGACGGGGCCAAAAACATTAAAATGACTTCAAAAATTATAGCCTCACTCACCATGGCGACGTTGCTGGCCGGCGGATTGCATGCCCAGGACAAGCTGGATCTCAAAGACGCGAAACTCAAAGCCAGCTACGCCGTGGGCGCGGACATTGGCGGGAACATGAAGCGCCAGGAAGTGGACCTCGACGCCAAGGCACTCGCCGCCGGCATCGTGGACGCGCTGAGCGGGAAACCCCAGTTGACCGAGGAGGAAATCAAGAGCGCCATCGCGGAATTCCGCACCACCATGATGGCCAAGATGGAAGCCAAGCAGAAGGTCGCCGGCGAGAAGAACGTGAAGGAGAGCGAAGCCTTCCTCGCCGCCAACGCCAAGAAGGAAGGCGTGAAGACCACCGCCAGCGGCCTGCAATACAAAGTCATGAAGTCCGGCACCGGCAAGGTCTCCCCCAAACCCGCCGACACCGTGAAGGTCCATTACCACGGCACCTTGATGGACGGCAGCGTCTTTGACAGCTCGGTGGAACGCAAAGAGCCGGCGGAGTTCCCGCTCAACGCCGTCATCCCCGGCTGGACCGAGGGTCTGCAACTGATGAAGGAAGGCGACAAGTTCCAGTTCGTGCTGCCGGCCAAGCTGGCCTACGGCGAACAAAGCCCCAGCCCGAAGATCGGACCGAACAGCACCCTCGTCTTCGAGGTCGAGCTGCTCTCCATTGCCAAGTAAAGTTCGCGGCAAAATCTCGCAGGGCGCTTCCATCGGGAAGCGCCCTTTCTTTTTGCCACGACCGGATGAAGCAGGATGGATGTAAAATTCATCCGGTCGAAGCAGACGGGATGAAGGCTGGACGGAACTTGTCGCGCTGCCCCGGACGGCGCGAGGGGCAGATGGGCACTGGTTATGGAGCCGCGCTGATCCGGACTACATCCAAAAAAATGTCCGCGCTCACGCTGCTGAGGGACTTGTCCTCAAAGATGAGCGTGCTGACCGCGCTGCGGGCGGTGAAGCCGAGGGCGCCCTCGGTGTAGAGGCCCTTGGGATTGGCGACGGGGCGGTCGGAAAAAAGGGCGGCGGTGCCGTTGAGCAGGATGCGTTCATCGTCCACGCCATTGAGCCTGGCGCTGCCGGGCGTCATGAGGTCGGGGCCATTCAAACCTTGTCCTTCCCGGACACTGACGCGGAGCCGCTGGCTGGCCCGGACGTCGGGGCCGCCCGTGGATTTCCAGTTGAAGCGCACCTGATAGCGACGGCCCGTCACCGTGGCGAAGGACTGGGAGAGAATGCCGTCAGCCGGCGCCTCGCCCGCCCCAAAGCAGGCCACGGCCGGCTTGCCGCTCTCGCGGATGTAGGGATGGACGGAGCCGCTGATGGTCCAGCCGACCGGGGAGCCGTTGTGAATGTCCTCGAAGCTGCCGTTCTGAAAGGGCGCGGCGTTGTTGGTGTTCTTTGGCCAGTGCGAGAAGGCCAGGAACGCAAGGGTAAGAAGCGTGGCGAGCATCATCACGCCGGCAGTAATCAGCACGGGAGTTTTCCAGCGGGGGCGCGGTTCCATTTGGCGGCGGACGCGGGCCAGCTCGCGGCTCACGTCGCCCATCGTGCCGAAGCGTTCTTCGGGGCGCTCGTTCATGGCGCGGAGGATCATTGTGTCCCAGCACTGGTGCGCGCCGGATTTTTCCGAAGGGTTTTTGAACACGCCGCGCGGGACTTCGCCGGTGAGCATTTCGCAGAGCACCACGCCGAGCGCATAGATGTCCGCGCGATGATCCACCGTGGCCCCGGCCTTGGTCTGCTCGGGCGCGGCGTAGTGGGCGGTGCCGACGCCGACGAAGGAGAGGGTGAGCGCGCTGGCCAGCGGCAGTCCGGGCGCGGCGGTGTCGTCGAGAAGTTTCGCGAGGCCGAAGTCCGCGACCTTCACGCGGCCTGCGCGGTCGAGGAGGATGTTGCCGGGCTTGATGTCACGATGTACGCAGCCCGCCGTGTGAGCGTAGGCGAGGGCTTCGCAGATTTGTTCCACCAGCGGCAGGGCCTGCGCTTCGGGGATGCGCCCGCTCGCGATGAGTTGCGCCAGGTCGCTGCCCTCCACGTATTCCATCACGATGTAGGCGAGGCCGTCATCGGTGCGTCCGTAACGATGGACGGCCACGATGTTCGGATGGTTGAGCCGGGCCAGCACGCGGGCTTCGCGCTCGAAGCGGTCGCCAAAGGACGGATCAAGCCGGCTGGTGACAACAAATTTAATCGCCACATCGCGGTCGAGATCGAGCTGCCGCGCGCGATAGACCGCGCCCATGCCGCCGCGCCCGAGCAGAGCCTCGATGGTGAAGCCTGGCACGGCCTCGCGCAGTTCTTCCAGCGACGGCGTGCCGGTCAGGAGCGTTTCATCCTCCGCGCCACCGAGCAGCAGGCAGCGTGGACACATGCCGCTGGGGGCTGATGACGGCGTGTAACTCAGTCCGCACTGCGGGCAGGTGATGGACGTCATGCGAAGGCGGCCATCAGGGCCATCGTTTCGTTTTCCAGCTCGGCGGGATCGCTCAACGTGTCGGCAATCTCCTGTTTCAGCAGCAGGCGATACCTCATGCGCAGGCGGAAGACGGCCTTCTTGACCGCGTTCTCCGAAAGACCGAGCGCGGCCCCGGCCTCGGCGTAGCCGAAGTGTGCGGCGTCCCGTTCCAAGGCCGATTGCAGCAGGGTGAAAACGGCGCCCTTGTCCGCCGCCTCATACTCGGCGCGCAGTTCCGCCAGCACGCGTTCCAGCAACGTGGAAATCCAGCGCCGGTCAAAGAGCCGTTCCGGCGTAAGCGTGTCCACCGGTTCCACTGCGTAGTGGCTCTCCGCTTTCGCCACATCGAGTGACAGGTGGGGCACGCCGCCGCCACGCTTGAGGGCGCGTTCATCGCGCCATTTCTTGCCGAGGAAGTTGGAGAACGCGGAGAGGATAAACGTCCGCAATCGCCCGCGATCCTGGTCTGCCTGCCGTACGGTTTCGCGCCGGATGAGTTCCCCGTAGAAGCCTTGCACCGCGTCTTCCGCATCCTCGGGCGACCAGCCCCGCTGGCGGGCGTAAAAATAGAGCGGTTCCCAATACAGCGACATCAGCTCGCCCAGCGCGCGCGTCGCCGTCTCGTCGCCCGCCGAGGCTCGCAGCACCAGGCTCCATCGGGAGACGGGCATCACTCCTTTGGGGAGTGCTGGTGGCGTGGTGGTCGCGGAATGATCCGTCATTATATTCGGGCGCAAGCTTTACGCAGGCCGTGGGAAAAGCAAACACGCTCTTGGGCCGGAGCGCTGTTGGGGCGCTAGGAAAACGGCCCCGCGCAAAATATCCGCAAATATTTTCACGCGCGCGCGGCACCGTTTGGGGAAAACCGGTTACAGCACGGGGACGCCCGTGATGGGCCTCGAATTATTAAGCTATGAAAATCATGTCCGTTCTCGCGCACGTGGCCCGCCGTTCCGCTGGTTGGGGGAAGCCAATCGGGTTGCTCCTCGCCCTGCTCGTGGCCTCCAGCGCGCCGGCCGCCCTCACGGTGCAAAACTATTACCGCCTGGGTGAGGCCGATCCGGGCGCGGTCCCCGGCGCGGCGACCAACACGCTGGACAGCGTGGGCGGCAAACATCTGGGCGTGTCGAACGCGCCGCTCTATTCCGCTGACGTGAGTTCAGAAGCCGCCTTGCGGCTGGGCAGCGCGCTCTCGATGAATTTTTCCTCCGGCACGTCTTCCGTCAGCGGGGTTTTGTTGTCGAACGTCACGGATAATTTCGCGCTCGAAGCCTGGGTCAAGCCGACCAGCATCACCGGCCCTCATTGCATCGCTTACAATGGCAACACGGCCAGCAGCGGCTGGGGCATCATGCAGTATGGGAACACATTCCAGGGCCTGTTCGGCGGCGTGACCTTTGTGGGCGTCGGCCCGGCGGTGCTTAACACCTGGGCGCGGGTGGCGCTGGTGCGGAACGCGGGCACGACCACGCTCTACGTGAATAGCGTCGCCTGCGGCAGCACCACGTCCACGCCGAACACGCCGAGCGGAAGCTTCGCCATCGCTTCCTCGCCGTCGTCATTGAGCAGTGAGTTCTTCCAAGGGCTGGTGGATGAGGTGCGTTTCTTCACTTTTGCGCCCGGAGAATTCACCACGGACCAGGGCTTCTGGGCCGTCTCGGCTTGGACGAACGACGCCTCGTCCGCCCTCGCACCGGGGGTGGCGTGGGCGTACCACTTTGGCGCGACGACGACGGGGACGGTCAACGGCGTTAGCGTCCCCGGCCTGGCGGGCGGCAATCCAGCGGTGTCCAACCAGTTCGCGTTCTCGGGGCTCCCGTTGAATTTCCTCAATGACAGCAACGCGCTCACCGCGCTCGGCGGCCCGGGCAGCGCGGTGCTCGCACATGATTTTGTTTATGGCGGCAACCCCGGCACCATCACCTTGCCGGGATTGACGGTGGGGCAGAACTACCGGGTCTCGATTCTCGGTGTGGGCTTTGATGCCGCCCTGGCGCGGCGGAGCACTTTTTCTGGCGGCTTCGACAGTCTCACGATGGATGAAAACATTTTCGGAAACGACCGGGGCGTGCGGCTTGATTACACCTTCACCGCCCGCACGACCAACCGCGTCATCAGCCTCACGCCGGAGCTGGCCGGCCAGACGTTTCACCTTTACGCGCTCACGTTGCGCGCCGTTGCGCCCGAGATGGAACTGCGGCAATCGGCGAATTTCCCTTTGCTGACCAGTGGGGCGGGCGTGTGGGGCCGGAACAACTACGGCCAGCTCATCACGCCGCCGCTCGGGCAGTTTGGCGTGCGGGCCATTGCGGCGGCCGAGCATCATGTCGTGGCCCTCAGGAACGACGGAACCGTGGTGGCGTGGGGGAACAACAACAACGGCCAGACCTCCGTGCCCGGCGGCTTGTCCGGGGTGCAGGCCATCGCCACGTCGTCCGGTCATACGCTGGTTTTGAAGGACGACGGCTCGCTCACGGCCTGGGGGAGCATTGGGGAAACCTACATCCTTCCCGGGCTGACGGGGGTGGTGGCCATCGCCTCGGGTTCGGGCCACAAGGTGGTGTTGAAGATCGACGGCTCGGTGGTCGCGTGGGGCAGCAATTTATACGGCCAGACCAATGTGCCGCCGGGATTGAACGGCGTGGCCGCCATCGCCGCGAGCGGGCTGACCTCGATGGCGCTCCAGAGCAACGGCCTCGTCACCGCTTGGGGCTACAACAACGGCCAGGCCAGCGTGCCCGCCGGATTGAGCAACGTGGTCGCCATCTCCTTGGGGATCGCGCACTCCATGGCGCTGAAGAATGACGGCACCGTCGTCGCTTGGGGGGCCAACAACTATGGTCAGAGCGATGTGCCGGCCGGACTGTCGAACGTGATGGCCATTGCGGCGGGCGGCAGTCATTCCCTCGCCTTGAAAAGCAACGGCACCGTCGTCGCCTGGGGCGCGAATTATTCCACGCAAACCGATGTGCCCCTTTCGCTGGCCTACAGCGCGAAAGCCATCGCCGCCGGGGCGGACCACAGCGTGGCCCTGTTTGATTCCGTCATTGATTTCGGCAACCAGGTGTTCGCCACCACCGGCGCCGCGCGGACGTTCACCATCACCAACAGCGGGCCGGATCCGCTCACCTTGCACGGCGTGAGCGTGGTGGGCCGCGCCGCCTTGGATTTCCAGGTGAACATCAGCGGTCTCGCCGCCACCGTGGCGGCCAGCAATGGCGTGGCGACTTTCACCGTCACCTTCACGCCCGGCGGCGTGGGCGAGCGCGTGGCGAAATTGCGCGTGGCCACCAATGACCGCGACGAAAACCCTTACGAGGTCACGCTCGCCGGGGTGGGCCTGGCCGCCCCGGAGATCGCCGTCTTCACCGGAGCCGGCACGGCGGCGGCGAATGAGCGCACTGACAACGTCGGCACGAATGTTTTTGCCTCCACCCTCGTCGGCGGCAGCAGCACCGCGCAGACCTTCACCATCACGAACCTCGGCACGACCAATCTCACCGGACTGGCCCTGTCAAAGTCGGGTGCGAACTCGGGCGACTTCATTCTCAGCGTGCTGGGTGCAACCACGCTGGCTCCCAATGCCGCGCTGACCTTCACCGTGACCTTCTCCCCGACGGCCAACGGAACGCGCCGCGCGCTCGTGGCCCTCGCCAGCGATGACGGGGATGAGAACCCGTTTCGCATCCAGGTCAGCGGCCCTGCGGTGGCCTTTCCAGAAATCGCCGTCGAGCAACCGGCGGGCACGAATCTTACTGATGGTGCGAGCAAAGACTTTGGTTCCGCGAATATCGGCACGAACACCACGCTCACCTTCACCGTGCGGAACACCGGCTTGGCGGAACTTCTCCTGACCGGCGCGCCCCCGGTGGCGGTGGGCGGCGCGCACGCGGCGGACTTCACCGTGACGGCCCAACCCGCCTCGCCCGTGCTGGGCAGCGGCGATGTCGTCACGCTCACGAACGCGGGCTTTGAAACGCCCGGCTTTGCGCCCGGCGGCTGGACTTACAATGCGGGCGGCACGGGCTGGACCTTGGGCAGCCAGGCGGGCGTGGCCCGCAACGGCTCGCCGTGGTTTGTGAACAGCGCGCCCGAGGGATTCCAAGCGGCCTACCTTCAGAATGGCGGCGTGAACGCCACTCTCTCTCGTACGATCCAATTTCCCAGCGTCGGAACCTACGCCCTCCGCTTCTCCATGGTGCGGCGCAGCGGAGGGAATGCGGCCAATGACATCGACGTGAAAATGGACGGAACGACCCTGCGCACCGTGTCCAACACCGAACAGCCTGACGACGTGTGGCGCACCTTCACCGTGCCCTACACCTGCACGAATGCCGGGCCGCACACGCTGGCCTTTGCCGGGACCCGCACCGGTGGCGACTACGCCTCGGCGATTGATGATGTGCAATTCATCGGCGCGACGACGTTTCAAGTCCGCTTCTCGCCCACGGCCAGCGGACTGCGCACCGCCACGCTCTCCATCACGAACAACGACAGCGATGAGAATTCCTTCGACCTCACGCTCACCGGCACGGGCGTGGACCTCACTCCGCTGCCGCCCGTCATCCGCACGCCGGGCCTGACCGTGCTGGGCAACGGCGCGTTCCAACTCAACTTCGTGAACACCAACAACGCCGCCTTCAGCGTGCTCGCCGCGACCAACATCGCGCTGCCCGCGAGCAACTGGACGGTGCTCGGCCCCGCCACGAATCTCGGCGGCGGGCTGTATCAATTCACCGATCCCACGGCCACGAATTATCCGGGCCGCTTTTACCGCCTGCGTTTTCCCTGAACGCCTCTGACGACCGGGATAAAAGCAATTGACCCCGGACGATCATCCGCGCTCCTGAGCGCGGTGCGTCCGGCGCTGGCGGCGGGCGTGGGATTGTCCGGGGGTGATCGGGGGTGAATTGCGGCTTGGATCAGCGCGGCAAGAAATTCAACGGGTGATGAGGCGGACGGCCAGAAAGGCGAACAGCAATAACAACCCCAGCACCAGCGAGAGCAGAACGACGCGAGCGATCTTGCTCACGGTGTTTCGACGGGCGAAATCCACTCCGCAGCCTTGGCAGTGGTAGTCATGCGGAGATGAAACCTGATGCAGCATGGCAAACGGCAAACTGATGAGGGCGAGGCAACCGGCGGGATAAAGAGCATTGCGCTTGCCGCGAGCCTGAATGTTGGTGGAGTTGCAACTTGGACAATTCATGGCTCTGCGTGGTTGGAAATTCGCAGTATCGCCTGGCTGCCCAAGCTCCGCGACCCGGCCCGCCGGAGGCATGGATGGCAGCCGGAACGCGAGGGCCGGTTGGCGGCAACATTGCGGGTCCGGTTTGGCGGTTTGGGTGAGGGTTCGTTCATAGTGATTTGATGAAGTCGCTGGGACGGAATAGCTGGCGATGAAAAGTGAACCAGCGGTGGCCGCAACCGAGCTCGATGGCCATCCTCGCGCGAGGCTGTGTGAAAACTTTTCCATTCGTTTTGAATGTTCTAGGGAACCGCTGATTAAATCGGCATTTGTAATTGTGCGTGAATCCCGACTCGCCAGGATGACGCAGGAACGATTTTGTTTTCAGCAGAAAGTAATT
>JAYVWQ010000216.1:0-8634 GCA_043785945.1 Akkermansia sp. | reverse complement strand
CCGACGGTTTATCAAGGCGTGCAATGCCGCTCGTCGGGCGACCCGGTGCTCTACGTGTCCAATCCGCCGGGCGTGAGCAGAGAAATCCGGCGCGACTCGCTCGACACCTTGCGCGCATTGAACGAGATGCAGCTGAAAGAATTCGGCGACCCCGAGACACTGACCCGTATCGCCCAATACGAACTGGCTTACCGGATGCAGACCACGGTGCCGGAGCTGATGGAGATCGACAAGGAACCCAAGTCTGTTCACGAGATGTATGGGACGGAGCCGGGCAAAACCTCCTTCGCCAACAACTGCCTGCTCGGACGGCGTTTGCTCGAACGCGGCGTGCGTTTCGTGCAGATTTATCACTGGGGCTGGGACCAGCATGGCAACGCCAAGGACAACGATCTTTTCGAGGGCCTGGGCAAGCAGTGCAAGGACACCGACCGGGCCTGCGCGGCGCTGCTCAAGGATTTGAAACAGCGCGGGATGCTCGAAGACACGCTCGTGATCTGGGGCGGGGAATTCGGGCGCACCCCGATGAATGAGGAGCGCAATGGCTCAAAGTTTCTCGGACGCGATCACCACCCGCACGCCTTCACCATGTGGATGGCGGGCGGGGGCGTGAAGCCCGGTCTGACCTACGGGGAGACGGACGAACTTGGCTACCATGTCGCGAAGGACAAGGTTCACGTCCACGATCTGCAGGCGACCATTCTGCACTGCCTCGGCTTGGACCACACGAAACTGACTTACAAATTTCAGGGCCGCGATTTTCGCCTGACCGACGTGCATGGCGAAGTGGTGAAGGGGATTCTGACCTAGGGAAACGCTGATTAAAGGGCCGTTCCCGATTTTCAGTTTTTTGCCGGCGGGGAATGCGCCCACCGGGGCGAAACATGGTGGTCGTCGGCTTGGGTGGGCGGGCCTGTTGCGCTTTCATCTCGAAGTGCCATTGGCTGCCCTTCTTGGTCTGGTGCATTTCGGGGTCGCGTTGCTTGTCCTGGTTCTGGGTGGAGGAGGGTGCGGCAATCAGTGTGGCGTCCACCAGGGTGCCTTCGCGCAGCAACAGGCCGCGGGCGGCGCGGGCGGCGTTGATGGCGGCAAAGAGGCCGCGGCACAAGTCGTGGGTTTCGAGCCGGCGACGGAATTTCAGGAGCGTGGTGGCGTCGGCGTTCGCCCTTGGGATAGAACGGTTCAATGACGGCCAGCAGTTTGGTCCACGGAATGACTTCCTCCATGCGGGTGAGAAACTTCTCGCGGCGGGCATCCTTCTTTTTATCCGCAAACTCCGCCTGGGCGAAACTGGGCTGGGGGATCATGCCCGTGAGTTTGGGAAACGCCCGCCTGACCGTCTGTATTAAATTGAAGCCAGATGGATTAAATCAGCGTCTTCTTGGTCGATAGTCGTTCTTCGTCCGTTCTGGACGTGGGAAAAATTAGCCAGAGCCGGAGCGCGGGGACAACGACTGAATCAATCATTTGGAAAATGGCGGCGGGCCAGCCAGGAAAAGCCGGGGCGCATCCCGCCAAAGTTCTGGTCTCCCTCTCCTCCGCTCGGAGCGCGGGCGTCTCGCCCGCGTGTTTCCCTGTCCATCGTGGCGCAGCGAGCGGACGAGACGTCCGCGCTCCGGGAGGCTCTCGGTCTCTCTCCCCGTTGAGAGGAGAGGGAAGCTGGAAATAGCGACCTTCACTTGTAATCGCACCCGGCGCACAAGTCCCGCTTGAGCGGGCGGCGGTTTTGACGTTGGATGGGCGCGTGGTTGAAACCGTGTATGACGCAATTGTGATTGGCGGAGGGCCGGGTGGCAGCTCGGCGGCGACCTTTCTCCGGCAGGCGGGGCGCACGGTGCTCGTGCTGGAGAAGGAAGTTTTCCCGCGCTTTCACATCGGCGAATCTCTGCTGCCCTACAACCGCATCGTCTTCGAGCAGATGGGCGTGCTGCCCAAGCTCGAAGCCGCCGGGTTGCTGAAAAAATGGGGCGCGCAGTTCCACATCGGGAACGGTTCCAAGATGCTCAAGCTGGTCTTCCGCCGGGGCAAGTTCACCCGCGAGCCGTCCGCCTACCAGGTCGAGCGCTCGCACTTTGATCACCTGCTGCTCAAGCACGCGGCGGAGTCCGGCGCGGAAATCCGCGAGGGCGTCCACGTCACCGGCTTCGCGCTGAACGACGACGACGTGACGGTGGAGGTAAGGGAGAACGGCGCGGCCAAGTCGTATCGCGCGAAGTTTCTCATCGACGCGAGCGGGCGCGGCAATTTCACGGGCAATCAGCAGAAGATTCGCGAGGTCCATCCCAAACTGAAGAAGATCGCGGTCTTCGGCCACTTCGCCGGCGTGAAGCTCGACGAAGGCGAGTCCCAGGGCGACACGGTCATCGTGCGACTGGAGAACAAATGGTTTTGGATCATCCCGCTCTCGGCGGAAAAAGTGAGCGTGGGCTGCGTGATGGACGCGGAGGAATTTGCCCGCACGAAGCAGTCGTCCGAGGAAGTTTTCCAGTCGGTCGTCGCCTCCTGCACCGTGGCGCGCGAGCGCATGGCCGAGGCGCGGCTGCTCAATACCATTCAGACCACGAGCGACTTTTCCTATCGCAACAAACGCTTCGTGGACCGGCGGCTCCTCCGGGTGGGCGACGCGGCGGGTTTCATGGACCCGATTTTTTCGGCGGGGGTTTACCTCGCCATGTCCTCCGGCAAGCTGGCGGCGGAAGCCGTGTCCACGGCGCTGACTGCCGGGAACGACGGCGCGCGGCTCCTCCGCGCCTACGAGAAGCGCGTCTATGGCGCCATGCAGTTCTACTGGCAGATGGTCGAAGGCTATTACACCACGCCCTTCATGGAGCTGTTCATGGAACCGCGCGACAAATTCAACATGCCCGCCGCCATCACGGCGCTGCTGGCCGGGGAGATCGAAGGCGGCTGGCGCATCCGCTGGCGGCTCTGGATTTTCTTCTTCCTCGTGCGGGTGCAGGCCAAGTTCGCCCTCGTGCCCCGGCTTTTGTTCAAGGAGCCGTCACCCCAGATCGCGCGCGCGGAACTGGAAGAGCTGGCGGTGAAATAATACTCCTGTCGTCCGGCGGTGACCGGGCCGGAATATCGCGGCCCGGCCTCCGCCCGAATATCTGAACCCCCGCACCCTGATTTTTAGCACCCCAGTGGAAGTCAATGAAATCAAGGGTCAAACGGGGGTCTCGAAAAGTATTTGCAGATTTTTGATAGATCGACCCTGTTCCGTTCGTATGTATGGGTGTGAGACCTCATTTGTCATGGCGAAACGGTTCCCGGCCTGGCGGAACTAGGACGCCCGACAACAACTACATCAGCCGCCGGCCAGCGGGTCAGTCTTCTTACGATGCGGAAACGCGAAGTCCGCAGCCCCACCAACAGCAACCCGGCCGGCGGCATCCTTCATCTGGCGCTTCCATCCCAAACTAAAAACTTATTCCGTCCGCAGTTCCAGTTGCTCGCGAGCCGCTTTGACCTTCCGCTCCAGCATGGGACTGGCCCGCAGGGCGGGCAGCATTTCCCGAAGTCGTTGATACAGCTCAAGGGCCCGTTTCCACTGGCCGCGCGCTTCCTCCAGTGCAGCCGCGCTGAGGGCCGCTTCCTTGACCCACAACGGATCGGGTGTTTCTCCGTTCCGTCCCGCATAGACCACGTTCAAATAGTGGTCGGAGGCCGCGTTCAAAAAGACAGCCGCCTCGTTCGTTTCTCCGGCTCTCTGCCGGAGCCGAGCCTGCTGCTCCAGGACATGGCCCAGACCGACTTCTGCCATCTGGCGCGTGGAGACATCCACGGCGGGCGCGTTGGTCACCTTGCCGTAAAACTCCAACGCCTTGGCAAAATACTCCGTGGACGCTTCACCCTGCTCGGCCCCGGCCATCTGGAAATAACAGTTCGCCATCTGCCCCCAGGCGCGCGGCACCTGCGGATCATCCTTGTACTGCTTGGGCACCTGTTCGTAGATGGTCAGCGCCTGCGAATACTTTCCGAGGGCGTTGGTCGAGGGCCGTTGCAGGTAGGCGTCGCCATAGGCGAAATAGGCCTGCACCACCACGGTGCTGGGGCAGTTGGTGTCCTCGATGATTTTGGTGAAGTAATTGGTGGCGTTGTCAAAGCTCAGGCGCAGGAGCGCGGCCCGGCCCGCCTTTAATTTGGCCCGGTAGCCCAGCGCCGAGGCCGGCCAGTTCGTGTTCTGATAAACGAGCTGGTAGTTGCGCTCGGCGGCGGGGAATTCCTCGGCGTTGTAATAATAATCCCCCACCCACTCCTGAGCCCGCGCCCCCAGCGGATTCGTCGGAAAGACGGCAATGAAGTTGGTGAAGAGCTGGAGCGCGTTCGTGTCGCGCCCGGCTTGCGAATTCGCCAGCGCGCGCCGGAACTCCGCGCCCGCTCGCTGCTCGTTCGTGGGGAAGGCCAGCACCCACGCGTCATACTGCGCGATGGCCCCCGGCCAGTTCCGCTCGCGCTCGAAGGACCGCGCCACGGCCAGTTCCGCTTCGGGTCGGAGCGACGAATTGGGGAATTGCGCGCCAAACTGAGTGAATTCTTTCCGGGCCACGGCCGGGACGCCCAGTTCATCCACCGTCTGCCCGTAGAGCAAGAGGGCGCGCTCGGCGTAACCGTTCTGCGGATAGTCGCGCAAGATGGCTTGCATCGATTCTTCCGCCGCCGCCAAATCGCCCGCCGCCCGGCTGGCCTGCAACATCTGGTAACGGGCGCGTGGCACCAACTCAGACTGCACCCGGGACAGCGACTCGTAATCCGTCACCACCCGCCGGTAGTCGCGCAGGGCGTTGGTGATGTCGCCCGTTTGAAATTTTAGATCCGCCGCTTTGAACCGGGCCACCGCCTGCGCCTGCGACCAGGGCAGCGTTTGCGCCGCCGTCTGAAAAGCGGCCAGGCTGTCCGCCGGTTTGCCCTGCACCAGCCAGGCCCAGCCCCGCACCAGATGGGCCTGACCGAGGAAAGGACTGTTGGTGAATTCACGCAGCAAGCGGTCACAGTTCTCGAGGGCTTCGGTAAGCAGACTCGACCCCGGCCCCGGCACGTTGGTCACCTCGGAGTGGGTCGCCTCCGTGGCGGATTGATGCTCCTTGAGCCGCAACTCCCCGACCGTGAGCAGCGCCATGTCGGAGCCAGCTTCGTTCGGATGTTCGGTCAGAAACGCCTGCAGCCTGGCCAGCGCGTTGGTCACCTGCCCTTGCGCCAGCATGATCTGCACGATCCTGAACAGAGCCTCACGCGCGCGATCCGCCGGCACGCCGGGTCTCTGATTCTGGGCGTAGGCGGCCAGCGCGGCCGCCGGCTGATTCAGTGCCTCCCAAATCTCCCCCTGCATCGCCACCGAAGCCGCCTCCAAGGCGGGTTGGGGCGATACCGAGGCGATGGCGACAAGATTGGAAGTGGTGGCCAGCGCCGCCTCCAGCTTCTGCCCGGCGAACTGCGCCCTGGCCCGGAGATATTCGCGCCGCCATTTCAACTTGGCGGGCAGCGTTTCCTCCGGAATGGCCGCCACCGCCAGTTCGGCGGCGGCAAAGTTTCTCTGCTCCAGCAACGCCTCGGCGAGCAGCAGACGTCCCTCCACCACCGGTTCACTCGCTGGCGAGAGTGCGGCCTGCTGCTGAAACAGTCCGGCGGGATTTTGCAGGAGCGCCACCACTGGCGGCCACTGGCGCAGTTGAAAACGCGCCTGCGCCTCGCGCAACGTTGCTTCCAGGCGCAAAGGCGAATTGGTCCGCACCGCCACCACGGCGGCAAAGTTTGTCGCCGCCGCCTCCCACTGCCCGGCTTCGGCATAAATCCGCGCAGTCCAGAAATCGAATTGATCCGCGAACACCCCGGCACGCGGCAGGTTGGTCGCCAGCAGGACGAGCGCGCTGGGGAATTTTTTCTGGGCCAATGCCGCCTGCGCCTCCAGCAACAATGCCTGCGGCACCCGGGGCGAAGCCGCATGGCGGAGGACAAATTCGCTGAAGGCCTTTTCCGCCCGCTCGTGAAAGCCGTCGTCGAAAGACTTTTGAGCCGCATCGAAGGCGCGCGACTCCACATCCGCTCCGCCCGTCCAAAGCGGGGCGAGAACCGCGATCCAAATCACGGCCCGGCCCAAGAAATTTCGCTGCCATCCGACCAACATTACCTTGGTTATCCAACACTCGCGCGGGCGAGGCGATGCAAAAAACGGCTTCGCGTTCAAACGGGGAGTGGCCGACACACACCTTGTAGTGGTGCAATCCGTTCCGTCGGCCACTTAGATCCCATCCGAATAACTGCCCGCTTGGCCCGGAGCGCGGGCGTCCCGCCCGCGTGTTTCCAAGACCGTCTCGGTGGCCAGGCTGGCTTTCCGGCAGGCCAGACGTCCACCCCACCACCCCTGCCCTTCCCAAAGAAGAAGGCCGGACCAGTTCACTTGGTCCGGCCTCTGCACTGGCTGTGATTCGCTGCTTACGCGACGATTTTCAATTCGGGTTGAATGGGCACCACGTTGTTCGTGAATTCCTCGCTCAGGACATCCGCGTTGTCGCGGTCCACGCGCAAGCCGTTCAGCTCACGTTCGAGTTTCTCGATCTCCACGCGCGAGTGTCGAGCGAAGCTTTGACCTTCGTCTTGAACTGCGCCAGCGTCAGACCGCTGAAAGTCGCGTCCGCCGCGTGCTTTTCCCATCCTTTGATGAGGGCGTTGATGCGAGCACCCGTTGCATTTTGGAAATGCAGCCATTTTCATTCACCCCCCTTCAGAGTTGGCCCCTGCGGCGTTATCGGGACAAAAGCCCGTTCTCCGTGAAGTACGCGGTGAATCCAACTGGCTCGCGCAATCTGGAATACGATTACCGGCAAAGCACTCCAACGGAGAATCACTTCCCACCGGAATGAAGCGGAATCTTTCAGTAGGCGCGGCTGTTTGCCTGCTGGTGCTTGTTGCGATTTTCTCGGAAAGGGGTCGGTTCTAATAATCGAAACTGCGCGTGAGGGTGCGCCGGTCAGCCCACTTTTAGTTCATCACTACGGAGGAGCGGGGCCGTCTGGGCGCATCGCGCTTTCTCCCTCACTCCAGCCCTCTCCCGCTGGACGAGGGAGCCGCGCACTCTGCGCCGGGCGTATTTCTCGCGCGGACACCGTCTGCCGCGACGTTGCGCGCCGCCTACGGATTTTCCCGGGCGCGGCTGTTGACGCAGTGCGCCTCGCTGTGGAAGGGAAGCCAGTGTCGCGGCTCAGCGCCTGAAATTTTCCACGCGGCCTGCCGCGCATTCTCTGACCCGCAATCCCGAGCCGATGGAATCAGCTTTTTCCGCAATGCGTCTGACGATGGCGGAACCACCGGCGCCCTGCTGCGGTGAGACCGGCGAGCAGACCAAACGCGCCCAGCGCTACATTGACCGGCTCCGGCACGGGATTCACATCCAGGCTCCAATCCACCAGCGTGCTCTGAACGCCCTGCGGCCCGCCCGCCATGTCGCTGACAAACAACGTCCAGGTGCCGTTGGGATTCAGGCCGTTGAAAGTGCCCAGCATCGCCGTGCGGGCATCCGTATCGAGCACCGTTTGCGGACTGGTCGCGCGTCCGTCCGGCTGCCATGCGCCGGTCAAGGTGCCGCCGTTCACGCCGCCGTAGGTGTGAACATCCGTCGCCGCGCTGTCCCGGAGCACGATGGAGAAACCGGCGTCGTCATAACCGAACGGCGAGGTCACGCTGCGGCCCACGCGGTTCAACAACACGGCAGACTGGCTGTTATAGGAGAGGAACACATACAGGTCGCCGTTGTAGCCGCCCGAGATGTTGAGATGGACATCGAGACTGACGATGTTTCCCGCCACCCCGCTGACATTCAGGCTGGAAGACAAGCCCGTGGGATTTCCGTCCGGAATCTGCTGGTTCAAAGTGCCGCTGGTGAAGAGCGCCGATTGCGCCGGCAGCAGGGCCAGGAGCAGGACCGCGCCGGCGATAATAAGTTTCATGGTTCGATGGATGGTAGTCATGTCAGTGCTGCTTCGTTCGATAAAATCCCGTGGGCGAGGGAGGATTGGGGTCTGTAACCTGCCACACCCCGCCGGCGGGTGCGTTGGTCGTGATGAGAACAGTCCAAGGCCCGCTTACATTCGTGGCGCGTTCCACGTCGTAGGGAAAGCCCGGCACGCCCGCGAGCCGGATGACAATCCCGCTGCCGCTGGTGCTGATGGATTGCGCGGCGCTCACCGCATTGGTGACGTTGACGGTGATCCAGTTCGTGGCCGTGCGGACCGTGTCCCCCGCGCGATAAGTGCGCGTGTCGCGCACCACGTAGGCGAAACTCTCGGCGAAATTGTTCGTGGGCGAAAACAGGATGTAACTCGCATTGGTGGTGATCGAAGACCCATTGGTGCTGGCCGCTGCAGACACCAAAGCGCGCCCGTCGCCATCCACGTCGGCGGTGTAAGTCGCCAGCAACGAACTGATCGATAGACGCAGCGCCGTGCCCCAGGCGCGTCCGTAGCTCACGGCGCTGGCGGTGGGCGCGTGGTTGTTCGTGAACAGGAGGAGCACGGAATTGCTGTCGGCGGACAAGGCCACGTAGAAAAAGCCACCCCCGAGATCGTTCGAGAAGGAACTGGCATCCACGGCAAACTTGTTCGTCGCAAAACCCGTCACGCCGCGCGTGGTCGTGGCGAT
>JAYVWQ010000215.1:0-2357 GCA_043785945.1 Akkermansia sp. | reverse complement strand
CCCCCTTCACTCCCTGTTCCCGATTCCCAACACCAGAACAACAACAACATGAAAAGTAACAACAACATGAAAAAACAAATCCCTATCATTAAAACCCTCATCCACACGGCCGTAGTGCTGATCGCAACCGCAGTGGCGTCACCGTCCCGAGCCGCAACCGTGGCCTTCGGAGACTTTAACAACGACGGCCTCATGGACGTGGCGGCGATCACCTCCCCGACGACCGTCACCATCAGCCTGGCAAACCCGGACGGCAGCTACACCGTGTCTGCCATCCTCTCGACGCCGAAAAACCAGCAAATCACTGACGTCGGTGTGAATGATCGCAATAGCGATGGCCACTTGGACGTGTATGCCAACACCCCGGCCAGCGGGGGGTGGTTTTACACCCACATGTGGTCGGGGAACGGCGACGGCACCTTCGGCTCCAGGACGACTGCTAAGTGGTCCTGGCCGCCGAAGGGCAACAACCACGGCAGTTGGTGAAGTCCGCTGTCACTCAGAACAACACCACCAAGAACAACAACACCATGAAAAAACAAATCCCCATCATTAAAACCATCCTCCACGCAGCCGTAGCGGTGATTGCAACCTCGGTTGCTTCACCGTGCAGCGCGGCAGGCCACATCGACGCCAGCACCGTGATCGCGATTCCGCACGGGACGTTCGGCGGAGTTCCTTACACACGGTATGAGGCCATGTTCGATGGCGTGACGTCCAGTGCGCGACCTTACCGAGTGCCCTGTCAGTTCATCACCCCGCTGGACCCCCAAGCCGGGCGCCGTCTGCTCCTGTTCGATTGGCTTGTTCCGAGCTTGATCACCACGGTGGTTGGACAGGAGCAGGCGGATGCGCGTTACACCCTGACGGACGATTTCCTCTTCGGCCGGGGCGTGTCCTATGCAACCGTCCGGTGTGACCGGGATGGCATCGGGACAAGGTCTCCGGTCAGCAACCCAAACAGACCGTGGTCGGATGGTCTGTTGGACACTTCCTCGGAATTCATCACTTCGGCCGGCGACGAATTCGACATCGTGGTGGATTATGTGAAGGCGCTGCGGACAGATCCAGTGGCTCTCGAGCGTCTCGGCGTAATAAACCGGACAGCGGCGTTCGCTTATTCAGCCTCGGGCTGGAAACTCCGGGGGCTCTTGCGGATCAACCAGGGCAAAGGACTGTTCGACTTTTCGCTCGTTGGGGGAACTGGCGAGGGGTTTATCTATCCAGTGGGGAAGAATGTAAGATTTTCAAAGACGGAAAAGCCACCGAAGGCCGGGGCGGGGCTGGAAATTGATTTCCAATCGGAGACCGAAGTGGTTCTTGCGGATTTCGGAGCCTACAATGCACGGCACGAGGAGCCGAACTACCGCGCTTACCAGTTCGCTGGCGCTTCGCACCTCCGGAGCATCGATGCAGCAGAGTTTGGTCTTCCGGACCCGGAGACAGCCAACCCAGCGGAATGGGTTCCGTTCTTCCGGGCGCTTTTCGTTGCTGGTGACAAGTGGTGCGACGGCATCACGCCGCCTCCGAGCATTTGGCTCGGCGCTCCGAACGACCCGACGATCGTCCGCGACGCCAAAGGGAATGCCCTGGTCCGCTTTGTCGGAGGCCAGCCGGTGAACACCACCGCCTTCCGGCTGCCGGAAGTCGCCGTCGGCGAGAATCAATACATCCCCTACGCCCCGTCTTACAACGACGGCACCTTGCCTGGCATCTTGCGGGCGATCGCGGGTGGACATGTCGATCTCACCGACAGCTTCACCGACCACGCCCAATATGTCAGTGACGTGACATTCCATGCCCGGGGGTTGGAGGCTGGCGGCTACCTGCTGAAAGCGGATGCCGACGCGATTATTCAGCGAGCGAGCGATTCTGACATCGGCAACCCGTAGGCCGCGGGTTGCACCCGTCCCGTTGGCCCATTCGACAAGTCTCACTGTCGGGGGGCCAACGGGATTGGGCCAGGAACGGCACTCGGAGCTTTGATCTTTCGATTTACTCCTGCCCAAACGAAGGATGTAAGTCCTTAAAGGGGTCGCCCATAATCAAGAACCTCTCACGTAATGGGTGACCCTCACGGCCGGGGTTCATTCGCGGCTGAGTCAGCGATTCCTCACGTCGGCTACGGGTTGGTTTTGATCAGCGCGTCAACTTTTCGGCGAACTTCTTCGCTCATTTTAATTAACGGAGGCCACGGTCTTTTGAATCCTTCTCCCGCGAGCTTGTGCGTGGCGGCTATTCCCAGCTTTGTTCCAATCGCGATTTCGCTGGTGGCGTGGTCGAGCACGTCGGCCGGGCCTTTGGTGAGTCCTTGCGGACGGCCAAAATGCTGTCGCGTTGCGGGTCGGTGTTGGCGC